>JAHRVZ010000164.1 GCA_019090405.1 Paracoccaceae bacterium | reverse complement strand
TGGAAAAGATGATCACGCTGGCCAAACGTGGCGATCTGCACGCGCGCCGTCAGGCCCGTGCCAAGCTGAAAGAAGACCAGTATGTCAGCAAGTTGTTCGACATCCTGGGCCCACGCTATAAGGACCGCCAAGGTGGTTATGTTCGCGTTCTGAAGGCTGGTTTCCGTTATGGCGACATGGCGCCAATGGCGATCATCGAATTTGTTGACCGGGACCGCGATGCCAAAGGCGCCGCTGACAAAGCCCGCGTTGCTGCCGAAGACGCCGAAGAATAAACAATTTTCACCTTGTAGGTGATGATCAAACCCCCGTCTGTTTCAGGCGGGGGTTTTTCTTTGTGTTCAAAACCCATTGCATTCACACCACGTGGCTCGCATATCGGTATGATCTGATCCAAAAAGGTTATGCCATGATCCGCGCCCTTGTGACTGTATTGACCCTTGTTCTGGCGACATCAGGCATTGCCGAGACGAAAATTCCGAATTCTCAGGTCGAAATCAGTCTGGGTTTTGCTCCTTTGGTCAAACGCGCGGCACCCGCAGTGGTGAATATCTACGCGCGCCGCGTTGTTGAGCAGCGCCGCAATCCGTTCATGGACGATCCGTTTTTTGAACAGTTTTTTCGTGAGTTTGCCAAGCCGCAGCCACGTGTACAAAACTCACTCGGGTCCGGGGTGATTCTGTCTGCTGATGGGATTGTTGTTTCCAACTACCATGTTGTCGGCATGGCAACGGATATCCGCGTTGTCACGTCAGACCGGCGTGAATACAACGCGCATGTTCTTCTGAGCGATCAGGCAAGTGATTTGGCGATCTTGCAACTTGATGAGGTAGATGACCTTCCATTCCTGTCCATGCGCAATTCGGATCAGGTCGAAGTTGGGGAACTTGTGCTGGCCATCGGTAATCCATTTGGCGTTGGGCAGACTGTTAGCAGCGGTATCGTTTCGGGCCTCGCGCGGGTGGGGGCTGCTACTGGCAGTGCGCGTGGGTATTTCATCCAGACAGATGCGCCGATCAATCCGGGCAATTCTGGCGGAGCGCTTATTGACATCAATGGTCAGCTTATCGGCATTAACACGTCAATCCTTTCGCGGTCGGGTGGTTCAAACGGTATCGGTTTTGCAATTCCTGCCAATCTGGTCGCGGAATTTTTGTCGCAGGCTCAGGCGGGCAATGACCAATTTGAGCGCCCCTGGGCCGGCATGTCCGGGCAGCCCGTTGACTCTGATCTGGCACAATCGCTGAATTTGACGACACCCGAGGGCATTATCATTTCTGACCTTCACCCGATCAGCCCATTTGTTGCCGCCGATTTCAAGGTCGGTGATGTTATCACGCATGTGGATGGTCAGGTGGTCAATTCCGCCGCAGAAATGGTGTTTCGCATGTCTGTGGCCGGGATCGGTCGGCAGGCGCAGATCACCAGATCGCGCGCCGGGAAGGTTGACCATATTGACGTCCATATGATTGCACCTCCGGATGATCCCCCTAGTCAGCCTCTGACTTTGGACGAAGATACTGTCTTGCCGGATCTGGCCGTGGCCCGAGCCAATCCGGCGATGATTGCGCGCTATGGTCTGGCGTTGAATGCCAAGGGAGTTCTAATAACCGATCCGGGCAGATCGGGTGCGCGCGTTGGTCTGAAAGGGGCTGATGTGCTGGTGCGGATAAATGGTCAAGACATCACCGAAACCAAAGATGTACAAACGTTGCTGACCGATCCAGAGCGCAAAGTCCGCATTGACCTGTTGCGCAATGGGCAGCGCGTCAAATTGCAGTTTCGGCGTTAACGATGACTGACCTGTTTGACACTCCGGGCGCGCCTTTGCCCGCGGCGAACCGGCCATTAGCGGATAGGCTGCGCCCACTGACTTTGGCCGAGGTTATCGGACAGGAACAGGTGCTTGGCCCTGAGGCTCCTCTTGGAACAATGCTGGCGTCGCAGTCCTTGGGTTCGCTGGTGTTTTGGGGGCCGCCCGGTGTTGGCAAGACCACCATTGCCCGGTTGCTGGCCAACGAAAGTGATCTGCATTTCGTGCAGATCAGCGCGATTTTCACTGGCATGCCGGAACTGCGCAAAGTGTTCGAATCCGCGCGTATTCGACGGCAAAACGGGCAGGGGACGTTGTTGTTCGTTGATGAAATTCATCGCTTTAACAAGGCTCAGCAAGACGGGTTTTTGCCTCATATGGAGGATGGAACCATTCTGCTGGTGGGTGCAACCACGGAAAACCCGTCGTTTGAATTGAACGCGGCTTTGCTAAGTCGGGCGCAGGTTTTGGTGCTGGAACGATTGTCGCTGGCTGATCTGGAACGGTTGACCCAAAGAGCCGAGGCTGAGCTGGATCGTAAATTGCCCCTGAACGCACAGGCGCGTGACGCATTGCAGGAAATGGCCGATGGAGACGGGCGCGCGCTGTTGAACCTGATTGAACAGGTGGCCGCCTGGAAAACTGAAAAACCGCTGGATGTGGATGCCCTGACCACGCGACTGATGCGCCGGGCTGCGAAATACGACAAAGCTGGGGACGAGCATTACAACCTGATTTCAGCGTTGCACAAATCAGTGCGCGGGTCAGACCCGGATGCGGCTCTGTACTGGTTTGCACGCATGCTGACAGGCGGAGAAGACCCGCGTTATCTGGCACGCCGGATCACGCGCATGGCGGTCGAGGATATTGGACTGGCTGACCCACAGGCGCAGGCGCAATGTCTGGATGCGTGGCAAACCTATGAACGCCTTGGCAGCCCCGAAGGCGAATTGGCGCTGGCTCAGGCGGTGACCTATCTGGCGCTGGCCCCTAAATCCAATGCGGCCTATGTTGCCTATAAGGCGGCAATGGCGTTGGCCAAAAAATCCGGCAGCGCGCCTCCGCCGAAACATATCCTGAATGCGCCAACCTCGATGATGAAGG
>JAHRVZ010000163.1 GCA_019090405.1 Paracoccaceae bacterium | reverse complement strand
CTACAAACGCTGATCTTTCTGGTGGTGTTCTTTCTGGCGCCCAAACACGGGTATCTGGCAGCAAGACACCGGGCTGCAAAGGCATTGGAACCGTCATAATGGATACTTTACTGCAACCGTTTCAGTTCGCGTTCATGAACAACGCCTTTTTGATGCTTGCCATTATCGGCGTGCCGACAAGTCTGTTGTCTTGCTATCTGGTGCTCAAGGGCTGGTCGCTGATGGGCGATGCCATCAGCCATTCGGTGCTGCCCGGTGTTGTGCTGGCCTATCTGCTAAACATCCCTCTTATTATCGGAGCGTTCTGCGCTGGCATGGTTTGCGCATTGGCAACCGGGTTTTTGTCCGAAAACAGCCGCGTGAAACAAGACACCGTTATGGGAATCGTGTTTTCCGGAATGTTTGGTTTTGGCATCGTGCTTTATACCAAAATCACCACCGATGTGCATCTGGATCATATCCTGTTTGGCAACATGCTTGGGGTTGGCGCGGCTGATTTATGGACGTCGGGTCTGATTGCAGGGTTTGTTGCGATCGTCATCATCGCCAAAAGGCAGGATTTCTTGCTGCAAGCCTTTGACCCGATCCAGGCACAGGCGGTTGGCCTGCCAGTGGGGTTGCTGCACTATGGGTTGTTGTCGCTTATTTCACTAACCATTGTTGCAACGCTTACGGCTGTAGGGATCATTCTTTCTATCGGGCTGCTGATCGCGCCCGGAGCAATTGCGTATTTGCTAACCAAACGGTTTGAACGCATGTTGCCGATTGCCGTGGCCGTGACTGTGTTTTCCGGTTTTGCCGGGGTCTACATCAGCTTTTTCATTGATAGCGCGCCAGCACCAACCATCATCCTTGTTCTGACGGCAATCTTCATTGTCGTTTTCGTACGATCCGGGATTTTGATCAGAAGGGCACAACGCACAGAGGATGCAATCTGACATTCTGCCTAACCAATCACGTAATCTTTGGGCCTATCATCAACCGGTCTGGAGATGAACGACAGGCCATCAGCAAGTCACCGATTTACTGCCCGGTTTCCATAAAACCTATTTCCTTTGACAGAACCCTTGTTTCCTAGCATTCTGAGCGTCCCGAAAATTGATTTTTATTAGCGATATCAGGTGTAGTTGATGCCTAAATTTGTCTTGATTTTAAAAGATACAGTAATTGTCGTCGCCATTGTTGCGGTTATCCTGGTGGGCATTGAATTGGCCCTGCGACTTGTCGCGCCACAAAGGTTTTCGACTGAATTTGTCGATGGCTTGACCCTGGGGATGGAGGATGCGGAAATTGGGCATCTGAACAACCCGAATGCAATCGCAAAAGTTTCCGGTCCTGAATACGCAGTCACCTACGAAATATCCAGCCAGGGGTTCCGCGACCAAAACACTTATGCGCCGATGGCGGCTGACGGAAAGTTCCGAATATTGCTTGTCGGGGATTCCTTTACCTTTGGGGTCGGAGAAGACTACGACAATATCTGGCCGGTTCTTTTGGAATACTCTCTGGTGGATGAAGGTCAGGACGTTGAATTGGTTAAGGCCGGCGTGCCTGGATTTGACACACAGCAGGAAGCCCAGAACATCGCACGTTTAGCGCCAGAGTTTCATCCGGATCTGGTGATACTTGGATTTGTGACCCATGACCTTTTTACCAACCGGGCAAAATCCTCGACTGGATCAGACGCCGGGAACGTCCTTTCAGCGATGAAATCAGACAAAAAATCAAACTTTCACCTTGTCGTCCTTGCAAAGCGATTTGCCCTGTCGCTGGATCAGCTTTATCTGCGCCTCTATTTTTCGTCAGCAAGACGAGCCTATTTTGAAACACCGCCTTCGGAATTGCTTCTCAGTCAGCTTAAAGTGACGCAGGATTTGATGCAGCAGGCAAAGGACAACTGTGATCTGGCAGGCTGCAAGTTGGCCGTGGTTTCCATTCCGCAGCAATCTCAGGTTCTTGCAAGCAGGTTACTGGAGGATGCGGGAATTGATCCCGATTACATCGACGAACAAATGGCTGAATTCGCGTCACAAACTGGTTTTTTCTGGATAGATACGCTTGATATGTTTGCGCAAAGAAACGACGAATTGGGACAGGATTTGTTTTTCCGGCTCGACGGTCACTTGAACAAAGCAGGCAATGCTGAGTTGGCAGATTACTTAACTCCGATTGTATCGGATCTGATCAATGAAACCAGATGAAAGTTCTGTCTTTCAAACCTGGGCATAGTGGAACAATTGCCGGTGTAGATACGGAAAGTGGCGAGTTATTGTTCTCGTATGAAGCCGAAAAGGACAGCTTTCTCAGAAACACGTCGATAACCCCGGATGCGTTTATGGATGCCGCATTATGGTTTCAGGAGTTGCCGGATGTGCTTACGCTAAGCGGCTGGTCGAAAACTCAACTGGACTCAGGGTCAACGTCCGGGGCCGGGTATCTTGGTATCGGCTCGGGTTCAGAAGTTATCGAAAAAAAGAGCTTTTTTGGTAAAAGCGTAGATTACTATTCCTCAACACACGAAAGATCGCACATTTGGTCGACATATGCGATGTCACCATTCCCGCAGGGCCAACCCTGCTATGTTCTGGTCTGGGAAGGCGCAATTGGCGATTTTTATGAAATAAACAGCCAACTGGAAATAAAGCACCTGGGTACGGCGATGACGGCACCGGGCAATAAATACGCGTTTTTATATTCCCTTTCTGATCCGGCGCATACGTTATCATATGGGCAGCTTCAAAACGACGAGCCGGGAAAGCTGATGGCCGCAAGTGCATCCGGAAATCCTGGTCCCGTGGATAAAGATGAACAAGAGGTCATAGATTTCATTCTCAACCACAAAACCGCCTTGGCCCCAAACGATAGGGAAAACCTGGCAGGCTCGCCGCTTTATAATCTTGGTGTGGACAGCCAGAAATTCAAAGATCTGGCGGCAAAATTTTCCGACGCTCTTTTTAATGTGTTCTTTGACTATGCCAAGGCAAACCTGAAAAAAGGCTATCCTCTTTTGATTGCCGGGGGTTGCGGGTTAAATTGTGAATGGAACACCCGGTGGAAAAACTGTGGCTTGTTCCGCGATGTTTTTGTGCCGCCCTGCACCAATGATACCGGTTCTGCAATCGGAACCGCGGTGGACGCAATGCGCTATTATACCGGTAAGGCCAAGCTGGATTGGACAGTCTACGCGGGGCAGCCCTTTTGTGATGACATTGGCGTTTCTGACATGGAAAATGTCGTAGCTTCCAGGCTTGATCTTTCGGAAGTGGCCGATGCACTTTATCGCGGTGATATTATCGGATGGGCACGTGGAAATTGCGAAATTGGGCCGCGTGCACTTGGCAACAGATCAATACTCGCCGCCCCATTTCACACAAAAACCCTGGATCGTCTGAATACCATTAAGGGGCGCGAGGCGTCCAAACCCATCGCACCGGCCTGTCTGGAAGAAGACGTTTCCATGCACTTTGACTGGAACGGACCATCGCCGCATATGCTTTACTTTCAGAAAGTGACCAATGCAGCTTTGAAAGCCATCAAACACAACGATGGCTCGGCGCGCGTACAAACGATTTCGCGCGATCAGAATGCGGTGTTCTATGATCTGCTGACTGAGTTTAAGAAAATCAGCGGTGTCGGCGTGGTCTGCAATACTTCACTGAACTTTCAAAGCACCGGTTTTATCAACAAAACCAGTGACCTGTATCATTATGCGAAAATGGTCGGGCTGGATGGATTCGTAGCAGGAATTACCTTCTATCGGTTTTCGGACCGATAGCAGACGTGCCAACCTTCACTATGCCTGCACTGGTCGCCTTGGCATGTCGCTGACTCGCATTGATCTATTGGCACCAGTGAATAACAGCAAAACTTTAAATCATTGCCAAATGGGCATAATTT
>JAHRVZ010000162.1 GCA_019090405.1 Paracoccaceae bacterium | reverse complement strand
GAGGATCAGCATGAGCGACCTAATCTGCGTCGGAGCCATCGCCGGAGCCTTTGGCGTGCGCGGCGAAATCCGCATCAAAAGTTTCTGCGCGATTCCCGGAGATATCGAAACCTATTCCCCCCTCACCACCGAGGACGGAAGCCAAAGCTATACGCTTACCTTGTCCCGCCCAATCAATAATGGCTTTGCTGCAAATATTGGCGGCGTCGCAACCAAAGAACAGGCCGACGCCCTGCGCGGCACCCGATTGTTCGCGCGGCGTGATCAATTGCCATCTTTGCCGGATGACGAATATTACCACACCGATTTGATCGGCCTAGAGGTTCTGGATACAGGCGGCCAATCGCTGGGCCATGTCAAATCTGTACAGAACCACGGCGCGGCTGACTTGTTAGAAATTCACGCGCCCGGAATGAAGGATACTGTTTTGTTGCCCTTCACCCTGGTCGCGGTTCCCACCATTGACCTGACCGCAGGGCGCATAATTGCAGACCCGCCTGACGGGTTGTTCTGATGACGGATGCTTCTAAAGGCCAAAACCGTTCGCTTGGCCGCAAAACAATCCGTGCTTCGCTGACACCGCGCGAACTGATAACCCCAACGCCCGAGCTGAAAAACGTGTGGAAGGCGACGGTCATCACCCTGTTCCCCACCGCGTTTCCCGGCGTTCTGGGTGAAAGCCTGACCGGCAAAGCACTACACGATGGCCTGTGGCAACTGGCGACCATTGATTTGCGCCGCTTTGGCAAAACCAAGCACCGCAATGTCGACGACACGCCTGCTGGTGGTGGTGCTGGCATGGTCCTGCGTGCCGATGTTCTGGGCGAAGCCATCGAGGCCGCGCAAAGCAGCAGCCCGACAAATCCGCTGATCTATCTCAGCCCACGCGGCAAACCGATGACACAGGCGCTGATGCAATCCCTTGCGGATGGGCCTGGCGTCACATTGCTTTGCGGTCGGTTCGAAGGCGTTGATGAAAGGGTATTGGATCACTACGACATTCAAGAGGTGTCATTGGGTGATTTTGTCATGACCGGCGGCGAAATCGCGGCGCAGGCGCTGATCGACGCGACTGTGCGGCTGATCCCGGATGTGCTTGGCAATCAGGAATCGACAGTCCAGGAGAGCTTTTCTTCGGGCCTGCTGGAGCATCCGCAATATACCCGCCCAGCCGAATGGGAGGGTCGCAAGATTCCGGACATTCTGGTCTCGGGGAACCACGGCAAGATCGCACAATGGCGACACGCGCAATCCGAAGCGATCACCAAACAACGACGTCCAGATTTGTGGGAGCGTCACGTTAGCGGAAAAGACAAAGACTAATTGAGCAACTAACCTAGGTCGAAATCACAAATATCTCTTCCTCGACGCTTAGCCCTTTTAACCTGTAATGTCCTAGCGAACGGGTTTTCTCGTCCTTTACGCGTTCACAAAAAGCCTTGGAAACCAGCAATATTTCATCCAGTGTTCCGCACAAACCTGCCACTCGACTTGCCAGATTCACATCGCGGCCGATGATCGTGTAATCCAGTCGGGTGCCTGATCCGATATTGCCAAACGCAACTTCGCCAAAATGCAAAGCGATCCCCACTTCAAAGCTGCGCTCGCCGTCAAAGCCAGACACTTCGCTCAATGCCTCGCGCGTAGCCGTCGCGGCATTGGCGCAGGTTTTTTCTTCGTCATCTAGGACGCGAAATATCGCAAGAACTCCATCGCCCATGAATTTCAGGACTTCGCCACCGTTCTTCTCAATCGCAGGAACAATGCAGTCATAGTAGTCGTTCAACAGCCGGGTCGCGTCTTCGGCCTCCATATCTGCAGTCAGTGCTGTGAACTGGCGCATGTCCGCAAACAAGATGGCGGATTTGATACGCGTGACCTGACCCCGATGTACATCTCCTGACAGGATACGTTCATAAGGTTCGTTACCCACATACATTCGAATGACTTCACCCATGATCCGGTGAGTGGTCAGAATTTCCTGACAGGCGGCGATGGCCGGGAAAACCATCCGAAAGAACGCGAAATCAAGGTCAGAGAACCCGTCCTTGGATTGGGTGGCAAAGCTGAACGTGTTAGACATTCCGTTGGCCATAAACACCGGTATCATCACATAGTGGGTCAAACCCTGTTCTTTTAGTTCCGGGACCAGATTATAGGCGTCGTCTGGCGTGTCAGGCAGCCATAGCACCAACCATTCACGGGTGCGATGCACCTTGGCTGCCGGAGATTTATCATATTGATCATTCGGATCCCGACTAAACGGAAACGAATAGCTGCGGGCGCCTTTTCCACGCTCCCAGAATCGCGCGTATGCGACGGCCTCGGCATGCAAAAGCCTTACAATCGACGTGGCGCGATCCAACGGCAGACCGGCATCCCTGATCCGTTCGGACATTTCGGTCAGCACAATATCGGCGTCCTTAACCCGTAGCGCATCGCCAAGCATATAGTCGATCAGCCCAAGCGCTTTGACAAGCATTTCGGGCGGCAATTGCGCAGAGTCAGGTGAGTCTTTTGACATCTGGTCTGTCTTTCATCCGGGGGCGCGGGTCTTAGATTTAACAATCTAGCACGACAACGCGTAAATTTTTCATCACAAAAACTTTCAGGCAAATTGCGACGGAAATTTCAGCGAACTGCGTTCTACGTTAACAGTCGTACACAAATGGACCTTTGAAATGATATTAAGATTAACTGTCCCCGCAGCCATTATTGTCTTTACAGCCGTTGCTGCATTTGCCGCCACGTCCCAGTTCAAAACCACAATTTCAGGACAACAGCGTTGCGTTGCGTCTAACGGCATCCCGGATCATGCGACTGGCAAGTTCCCAAATGCGCATAATCCAAACTCAATCCGAACGCAGAATACAAACGTCTGCATTCCGCTTACTCCTGCAAAAGGCAACAAGGCCAACCCGGTACGCACCACCGGTATTGCGCTGAATGGCGTGCTAATTCGTCCTGGCACTGCTGGGCATTACGATCCAAATGCACGCAAGGGGCATTCGCAACGACCAGTATCAGACTGGCAGGTTGAGGGGATGTTCGCAGGTGATAACCTGGGCATCGACAACAACAATGCGCACGTAGATAAGCGCGGACTGTATCATTACCATGGCGTTCCGCCGACCCTTGTTGGCGTTAATGGCGACACCCAGATTGCGTGGGCCGCTGATGGCTTTCCGATCCATTACATCGGCGATCAGGCGCGACCCAGCTATATGTTGAAATCCGGCACCCGCCTAAAAGGACCAAAAGACCCCGGAGGCGCCTATGACGGGACGTATGTCCAGGATTGGGAATACGAACGAGGGCTTGGAAATCTGGACGAATGTAATGGAGCGATGCTTGGCGGTGAATACGTCTATTTTGTCACCGACGCATACCCGTTTTATCCCCGTTGTCTGTATGGGACCAAGATCACCAATATCCGATAACCACGGCCAGTCCGGGCTTAGACGAGGGTTAAGGTATCGGCACGTTCCAATCAAAACCGATCTTAGTTTACTGTAGCCCGTTAAGGTCAAAGGCGGCAGATTCAACAGGCTGAATACAATTTGCAAACATCTTGACCGGAAGGCTGGCGACATTCCGACATATCAGCGGTATTAGGCCTTTGCCCCCTTGCCCAGCCCACCATTCCCCCCTATACGACCCAAGTTCGGAATCGTTTAACGCGGCTCTGGACCTTTGGTCTATTGCTGTACGGTGCCCCTGGTCTTCTTCGACCTGACTGCATTTGACATATGACCAGAACGATAAGGAACAGACGATCTGATCTCTGGCGGGCGCTGCGGCGGACCCGATGAAGACCAAAGCTCTTGGATCGCGCAAATTCTTCGTGGACAAACCACGAGCATTCAGGAGTACAAGCGATGGACCTGATCGCACAGATCGAGGCGGAACAAATCGCCGCCCTCGGGAAAGACCTTCCCGATTTCAAAGCCGGAGACACGCTTCGTGTTGGCTATAAAGTAACCGAAGGCACCCGCAGCCGGGTGCAGAACTATG
>JAHRVZ010000161.1 GCA_019090405.1 Paracoccaceae bacterium | reverse complement strand
TGGTTTTGTCATTGATGACATTGCCCACGATCATCATCGCTTCGCGTGCCAGCCTGAAATCGGTGCCGCCCTCGATCAAAGAGGCCGCCCTTGCGCTTGGCGCTACTCCGGTGCAGGCGGTGTTTCACCATGTTTTCCCTGTGGCTTTACCGGGAATGCTGACCGGTGCAATCGTCGGTATGTCGCGCGCGCTGGGCGACACGGCACCTCTTTTGATGATCGGAATGGTGGCATTTATTGTTGATATCCCGCATTCGATCCTGGAACCAGCTACCGCACTGCCGGTCCAGATTTTTCTGTGGGCAGACAGCCCGGAACGGGCATTTTCAGAAAAGACTTCGGCAGCGATCATCGTGCTTTTGACTTTCCTGATTGTGATGAACCTAGTCGCGGTTCTTCTACGTCGCAAATTTGAACAAAGGTTCTGACTATGAATGACCCCTTTATAATCGCAAAAGGCGTCGACGTTTTTTACGGCGACAAGCAGGCTCTTTTTGATGTCAATCTGGACATCCAGGCCAAGAAGGTGACAGCGCTGATAGGCCCGTCCGGCTGTGGCAAGTCTACCTTTTTGCGGGCGATCAACCGGATGAACGATTTGATCCCGATCTGTCGTTTTGCGGGCTCGCTGACTATCGGCGGGCAAGAAATTTATGACCCGGCAGTCGACGTTGTCGCCCTGCGCGCGCAGGTTGGGATGGTGTTTCAAAAACCCAACCCATTCCCTAAATCAATCTTTGAAAACGTCGCCTACGGGATGAAAATTCACAAGATGACCACATCGAAATCCGAACTTGAGGATCGGGTAGAATGGAGCCTGAAAAGCGCCGGTTTGTGGGACGAAATTGCTGACCGGCTGGACGAGCCGGGCAATAGCCTGTCAGGTGGCCAGCAGCAGCGCCTTTGCATCGCGCGCACTATTGCTGTTGAACCCAAAGTAATCCTGATGGATGAGCCGTGCTCGGCACTTGATCCAATCGCGACTGCGGTGATCGAAGACTTGATCGACAAACTGCGCAAAGAATTTACGATCGTCATTGTCACTCACTCTATGCAGCAGGCGGCGCGGGTTTCGCAGCAAACCGCCTTTTTTCATCTTGGAAACCTTGTCGAGGTGGGTGAAACAAAGTCCGTTTTCACCAACCCCCGCGAGGAACGTACACAGAATTACATCACCGGACGCATTGGATAGGGTGGCATCATGGAAAACAATCATATTGTCGGTCGCTTTGATAAAGACCTGAACAAAATCAAAAATCGTGTTCTCAAAATGGGAGACCTTGTGCTCTCGCAGTTTGAGGCTGCAACCAGAATGCTAAATACCCCCGACACCATGGAAATTGCCCAGATCGTTGCCACCGACCGCAAGATCAACGGCATGGAGCGCGCAATTTCCAACCGGGCCGAACGGTTGATTACTTTGCGCCAGCCCGTAGCTCTTGACCTGCGGGCGGTTCTGACACCGATCAACATCGCCAATGATCTTGAGCGCATCGGGGACCATGCCAAATCCACCGCCAAACGGGCCGGTAAGATGGGCGCCAATGCGGTCCCCGAACCAACGTTGGCAATTCTCATGCAGATGGCCAATCTTGCCCAACTACAATTGCGCGAGGCGCTGAATGCCTATGATTGCAACGACCTTGAACTGGCCGCCGCGATCCGCGAAAGGGACACAAAAGTCGACGCATTGAACAGCTCAATGTTCAGTCATGCGCTAAGCAACCTGACCGGTTCAGAGAATAATACAGAGGCTCTGATGAACGCGGTTTTGATTTCCAGAAACTTTGAACGTATTGGCGATCATGTTGTAAATATTGCTGAATTTGTTATTCATATTACAACGGGTAACGAAAATTCTGAAAATGATGTCGCCAAATGACAAAGCCTTTAACCGAAATCTAGAACCAGAAAGAGAGCCTGGCGTGACTCTTGCAAACCCAAGAATCCTTGTCATCGAAGATGAACCGTCGCAGATCGAACTGCTTAGGTACAACTTTACCAAGCAGGGCTATCAAGTTGATGTCGCAAGCGACGGAGAAGAAGGCCTGTTGGCGGCAAAAGAAGACCCGCCAGATCTGATCCTGCTGGACTGGATGCTGCCCAATTTGTCGGGCATCGAGGTCTGCCGCCAGCTTCGACGCGCCAAGAACACCCGCGAAGTGCCCATTATCATGCTGACCGCCCGGTCCGAAGAGCGAGACAAAATTCGCGGATTGGATATCGGGGCCGATGACTATGTTTCCAAACCTTATTCGATCAAGGAATTGATCGCACGGGTTAAGGCCGCGTTACGGCGTCCAACGACAAGTTTTTCCGAAAACAAACTGGCAGTTGGCGAGTTGGAAATAAACTTTGAAAAGCACAAGATTACATTCGAGGGTGAAATACTTGAAGTAAGCCCGACAGAATTTCGGTTGCTCGTCACCCTGATGCAAAGCCCTGGTCGGGTGTTCTCCCGCGAGCAATTACTGGATCTCGCCTGGGGCATTTCCTCTGCATTGGACACCCGGACAGTTGATGTTCACATTGGGCGGTTAAGGCGCATTCTGGCAAAAGCCGGTAATAACAACATGATCCGGACCGTGCGTGGCTTTGGCTATTCGTTCGCAGAAGGATAGTGTCTTTTCCGTAATCTGATATATAAACAGTTAGTCACATGCGAGCTTCCAATCGTCGGCAATGCCCAAATTGGTCGCAATTTGGACACAACAGACCGATATTCGCAGCGTAACTGAGATGGCGGAGAACCTAGGTGCGGCGACTATTTATCATTCTGGCGATGCTTTGCCCTCTTGCTGCGGCAGCCGAAGATACCGGTCTGCAAAGTCTGGAAACCACCGATGCTGGTCGCGCATGGGAAGCCGTTGGGCGGCTTGATATCAATGGCTCAGAGTTCTGTACCGGGGCTCTTATAGCCCCTGATCTGGTCCTCACAGCGGCGCATTGTCTGTTTGATCCCAGAACCAGCAAACGAATGAACCATGAAAAGATCGAATTTCTGGCTGGCTGGCGAAATGGGCGGGCATCAGCTTATCGGTTTGTTCGCAGGGCCGTTGTGCATCCCGACTATGTCTACGATGGAGAAGTGTCTTCGGGCCGGGTTCGCAACGACGTGGCTTTGCTGGAATTGCAACGCCCGATCCGCAATACCACAGTTATCCCTTTTGAGACCGCCGCCCGCCCGGCAAAAGGCGACGAAGTGGGCATCGTGTCTTATGCGCAAAACCGATCAGAAGCCCCGTCATTGCAAGAAGTCTGTGCCGTTCTGGCCCGCCAAGAGGGCGTATTGGTCATGTCCTGCAATGTCGATTTCGGATCATCCGGCGCACCGGTATTCACATTTTCACAGGGCCAGCCAAGAATTGTATCGGTGGTGTCCGCCAAAGCCCAAGTGCATGGCGATCAGGTCGCGCTGGGAACCGAGCTGTATCAACCACTGAAAACGCTGCAGGCGGAATTGGCTGCGGGCAAAGGTTTTTACCAGCCGCCATCGCCCCGTGTGAACCGGATTATCACCGGCGACGGGCGACGTGAGATCGGTGCTAAATTCGTCCGACCGTAATTCAACCCGAAGCAGGCTTGAATACCGCCAGAAAACTCCCATCTTAATTGTGTCGGAACGCCAAATATGGGTTCCGATATCAACCGCCCGTCCAGTTTGGAGGGCACATTGTAAATCGCTCAAGGATGAGGATGAACACCATGCGTAGTTTTGATTTTGCACCAATGCACCGTTCGACTGTTGGATTTGACCAAATTGCAGATTTGATGGACAGGGTACTGTCCAACGAAGTCAGCCAGCCGACTTACCCCCCGTATAACATCGAAAAAACCGCTGATGACGCGTATCGAATCTCGATCGCAGTTGCTGGGTTTGGCGAAAATGACCTGTCGGTCGAAGTGAAAGAAAAATCGCTTGTCGTCACGGCGCGCAAAGCCGCCGACGGTACTAAGCGCAGTTATCTGCACCGTGGCATCGCCACGCGCGCGTTTGAGCGTCGGTTCCATATGGCCGACCACGTGGTCGTTACCGGCGCCAGCCATGAAGACGGCATGCTGCATATAGACCTGCATCGCGAAGTGCCCGAGGCACTGAAACCACGCCGCATTCAGATTGCTGGATCAGCGGCTGTTGAAACAGATGTGGTGGACACCAAAGCCGTGAACTAAAATTTATGCGGGTCCGGTTTTCTCCTCCCCCGGTTCCCCGGACCCCGCATGATAGGTTCAAAAGCCCCCGGTCGATGTCTCGGCCGGGGGTCTTTTGTGTGGTGGGGTTAGTTCGACAGGCTTTGTGCCAAACGCATCAGCCGGATCGCTTCGGCCCGATACCCATAAGGATCATCACCCTTGGATGCATCCGCCAGCGCAATGGCATCATCATAGTTCCAATCACCAAGGTAGTCATCGCCGCGCAACAACTGCCCAAACCCGGCAATCGCCATGGCAAACCCGGTATCCGCCTGTTCCGGCAAGTCGCGGGTTATCGCAGTCTCGATCAGTTGGCTTTCGTCAGCCCCCGGTGCCTTGTACCGCAGCCGCAAGAACCCAAGTTCATCACTTGTGCCATCGGCCTCTGTCGTCTGATAGCGCAGCGGATCACTTAGCTGTGCAGGCGACCCGACTGGCGTTATCTCGTACAGGGCTGTTGCCGCAATACCGGCCCCAATATCACCCGCATCCACCGCGTCATTGTTGAAATCAGTCCGCTCAAGCGCTCGGGTTTCATAGCCGATCAGCCGGTATTCGGCGACCGTTGCAGGGTTGAATTCAACCTGAATTTTCACATCATCCGCGATAGGGAATAAGGCTCCGGTCAACTGATCCACCAACACTTTTTGTGCCTCTGATAGCGTGTCGATATAAGACGCCTGACCATTGCCGTTCTGCGCCAAAGCCTGCATCGTCGTGTCGTCCAGATTTCCCCGGCCAAAGCCAAGCACACTAAGATAGGTGCCGCTTTCGCGTTGTTCCGCGATATAGTCGGTAAGCGCCTCAGGATCAGACAGCCCGACATTGAAATCCCCATCCGTAGCCAGAATAACCCGCGAAACATCGCCGTCTTCTGCCATTTTCGCGGCCACCGCATAGGCCTGCTGCAATCCGGCCTGCCCAGCGGTTGACCCCCCTGCCCCAAGCTGATCCAACGCGGCCAGAATGGTTGCGCGATCCGATGCTGCCGTTGGTTCCAGCACCTGCCCGGCGCTGCCCGCATAGGTCACGATTGCAACCTGATCTTCGGGACGCAACTGGCTTAGCATCAACCGGAACGATTGTTTCAATAGCGGCAGCTTGTTGGGCTGATTCATCGACCCGGATGTGTCAATCAAGAACACAAGGTTCAAAGGCGGGCGCACGTCCAACTCAGGCATTTCGCCCTGAACGGCAATGTGAACCAGCTGCGTGTCCGGGTTCCACGGGGTTTGGCTGACCGACACTGTAGGCTGGAACGGCAAATCCCCGGTTGGTTCAGGGTAGGCATATGGGAAATAGTTCACCATCTCTTCGACACGCACAGCATCAGACGGCGGCAACTGCCCATTCATCAACGAATTGCGCACAATTGCGTAGGACGCGGTATCGACATCAATGGAAAACGTCGAAACTGGGGACTCTACAGTGACATGCAGCGGGTTCTGGTCAGCGTTGGCATAACTTTCAGTGCTTGGTTCTTCCTGAACTTGCATGTCTCGCATTCCAGCAATTCCTCCAACCACCGCAGACGAGGGCGCAGGGGCAGCCAAAGTGAGGGGCGCAGATTTACGCAGGGCTTGTTCGGCCAAAAGTTCAGGTTCCGGGGCGCGCGCAACCTGGTCGTCCATTTCGACGGTCGATCTAACGCGTTGTTCCTGCTTGGCATCCGACCATGGCGGAAGAATACTGGTCCCGTTCATGGGCACAAAGGCCACAAACGCAACAGCAACAAGGGCAGTGGTTGCGGTCAGTCCACCGCGTGAGGTCAAGGCATTCAGCATTTTGGTCACTCCTGTCAAAAAGCCCCGGCTGGGGCGATCAGACATAAGACGCGCCTCGTCTCGCGATCCTTGGTGATCAGCGAAATTTTTTCGCGCCAGCGCCAGATGCGCAGCCTTTTTGGCGGCGTCCGGTGCGGGAGTGGCCGCGTGCAAGGCAGATTTAAGATCGTCCAGATCGTCGTTCATAGCTGATCCTCATCTTGGCGCAGCGCGCGCAGGTGTTTTTTGGCCTCAGATACGCGCCAGCTGATGGTGCCTTCGGAGACACCAAGAATGGTTGCGGCGTCGCGATGCGTCACGTCGTCCAGAACCAAGGCCATCGTATCGCGTAAATCGTCGGATAACGCGCCCATGGCCTGCGTCAACCAATCTACCTGTGCAGCGGTTTCGGCATTTTCAGCACGGCGGGCGATTTCCCAGTCCCCCCATCCAGTTGCGGCCCGCGTTTGCGTGGCAATGCGGCGGCGGCGGTCGTGGGCGGCATTGACCACGACCCGATAAAGCCAGGTGGTAAAGCGCGCATTGCCATTAAACTGCCCCAGTTTGGCAGGCAGTGCTGCACACACATCTTGCGTTAGATCTTCGGCGTCTGCGCGGCTTCCGGTCAGACGAAAACTCAAACCGAACATGGAATCGTAACAGCGCTCAAGCAGCGTCGAAAACGCTGCTGTATCGCCACCCGCTGCCGCGAGGGCCAGATCAGTTTCAGAACTATTCACCCGCATCACAATCCATTAGACGCGCGGGGTTGGTCAATCCTTGGCGGCGAATTGATTTTATTTTGGATAGCGCGCATCGGCAGGACTGGTATCCGTTTTCTTTAAAAGAAAACGGGCCGGAAAATTTGAAATTTTCCGTTACCCAACCTGCCAATAAAACGCATCAAACCGACAGGCAGACGTATTTCATTTCCAGATAGTCTTCGATCCCGTGATGGCTGCCTTCGCGGCCCAAACCTGATTGTTTGACACCGCCAAACGGTCCCAACTCGGATGAGATGATGCCGGTATTCACACCAACAATCCCGTATTCAAGCGCCTCGGCAACCTTATAAACACGACTTAGGTCGTTGGTGTAAAAATACGAAGCCAATCCGAAAATTGTGTCGTTGGCCATCGCAATCACATCGTCCTCATCTTCGAATTTAAACAATGGCGCCAGCGGACCAAAGGTTTCATCCTGAGCGACCTTCATATCCTGAGTCACGCCCGTCATGATGGTCGGCTCAAAGAACGTACCGCCCAGATTGCTGCGTTTACCGCCAGTCAACAACGTCCCGCCACGGGCAGTAACGTCTTGCATGTGTTCCACAACCTTGTCTACGGCCTCGGCATTTATCAGCGGACCTGTGGTAACTCCGGCGTTCAAACCATCGCCTACTTGCAAAGCGTCGACTGCGGTTTTCAGCTTGGCGGCAAAGGCATCATATATGTCGGCCTGCACATAAATCCGGTTGGCACAGACGCAGGTTTGTCCGTTATTGCGGAATTTGCACATCATTGCGCCCTCGATCGCGGCGTCCAGATCTGCGTCATCAAACACGATGAATGGAGCGTTCCCGCCCAGTTCCATGCTGCATTTCATCACCTGATCTGCAGCCTGTTTCAGCAGAATGCGACCAACTTCTGTTGATCCGGTGAAGGTCAATTTACGCACAGTGGGATTTTCGCAGAACTCTTTACCAATTTCGCTGCTAGAGGATGATGTCACAACATTGAACACACCTGCCGGAACACCCGCCCGTTCAGCCAAAAGGCCAAGAACCAAGGCTGACAAAGGTGTTTCAGTTGCAGGGCGCGCCACAAAGGCACAGCCAACGGCCAATGCCGGGGCGGCCTTGCGGGTAATCATAGCGTTGGGAAAGTTCCAGGGCGTGATTGATGCGGCAACTCCGATGGGTTGTTTTAGCACCATGATACGTTTGTCGCGCTGGTGGCCCGGGATCGTTTCACCGTAAACCCGTTTTGCCTCTTCCCCGAAGAATTCGACAAAGGACGCGCCATAACCGATCTCACCGACGGCTTCGGCCAGCGGTTTGCCTTGTTCTGCGGTCAGGATGGTGCCCAGATCGTCAGCGTTTTCTATCATCAAATCGAACCAGCGACGCATAATGGCGGCCCGTTCTTTGCCCGTAAATTTGGCCCATTCCTTTTGCGCGACTTCGGCCTGCGCGATGGCACCGGCGACTTGCGCACGACTAAGGTCAGCGACCTCGGCAATCACATCACCCCGCGCCGGATTGGTGACAGCAAATGTGCCATTGTCACCGTCCACCCATTTGCCGCCTATATAGGCCTTGGCAACCAGCAGGCTGGGGTCTTTCAATAGTGATTTCAGATCAGTTGTTGCATCAAGCATGGGGTTATCTCCGCCTAAATTCCACTCGCAGAGAAGAAACAGCTAGGATAGCCTTTGTCTAGGGTCAAAATCTGAAGGAAATGGCATGGAACTGGATGACGCATACGCAAACGCTCCTTACATCAAGGACTCCGATAGTTTTGCTGACCGGTTGGTTGCTGCGAGTTCTGCTTTTGTGGCCGACCTTGGGAAAAGGGCGCAGATGGGGTTGTCTTATGGCGATGGCGAACGTCTGAAGTATGATATGTTCTTGCCTGAAACAACGCCAAAAGGGACCGTATTTTTCATCCATGGGGGGTTTTGGCTGAAGTTTGACCGCTCGTATTTTTCGCATCTTGCAGCAGGACCATTGGAAAAGGGCTGGGCCGTCGCGATGCCTTCCTATGATTTGTGCCCGGATGTAACGATTGCCGAGATCACTCGACAGATTGCTTTGGCGCTGGATGTAGTCGCGGCACAGACCGAGGGGCCGATTGCGGTGACAGGTCATTCAGCGGGCGGGCATTTGTCGGCACGGATGTTGGACAAGGCGATTGTGTATCAAGCAGTGGCAGATCGGATCACGGCGGTTGTGCCAATATCGCCATTGTCAGATTTGCGGGATATGCTGAAAACAACGATGAATGATGATTTTGGGATGGATGAGGCGGCTGCGATCGCGGAAAGCCCGGTTTTTATGACAGACCCTCATCAGTCCAAAGTGACAGTATGGGTTGGATCAGATGAAAGGCCCGCCTTTCTGGATCAGGCACAATGGCTGGCTGATGCGTGGAAAGCCAGGCAGTTCATTGCCCCGGACGAGAACCATTTCACCGTGATTGAAGCGATGTGCGATGCAGATAGCGAGATGGTCAAAGTGCTGACTACGTGAACCATAAAACGGCGCCCCAACGCGTGTTTTCATTCCACTTGGCCCCAATACCTGTTCTTGCATCTGCCGGGCATTCCGGCCAAACTGAGAGAGGGTTCAGGCGATGGCGTCGCCAAGTTAAATTATGTGCCCATTTTATGTCCTGAACGCCGGGGCCTTTCTGTAAAAGGAGGGTCTGACATGACCAACCGTCCCGAATATTATCGCTTTCACAATGGCACCAAAGCACATTTGCCGTTTGAGGATGCCGAATACGAAGATCGCATAACGCAACTGCGCGAACGAATGGACGCTGCGGGGGCAACGGTTGCTGTTTTCACATCAATGCACAACATCGCCTATTATTCCGGGTTTTTGTATTGCGCGTTTGGGCGGCCTTATGCGTTGGTTATTACGGAAACCGAATGTGTCACTATCAGTGCGGGAATTGATGCGGGTCAGCCATGGCGGCGAAGCTATGGCGATGCGATCACCTATACCGACTGGCAGCGGGATAATTACTGGCGTGCCATTCAGTCTGTTAGTGGGACAGGTGCGATCATTGGCTATGAGGCCGATCATCTGACGCTGGTGCAGCGCGATAAGTTAGAGGATTTTCTACGCCCACTAACGATGATTGACTTGTCGTTAACAACGATGCTTCAGCGCATGCACAAATCCGAGGCCGAAATTGCGCTGATCCGCGAGGGCGCGCGTGTTGCGGACATTGGTGGCTATGCCATTCGGGACGCAGTGCGCGTAGGGGCGCGTGAGATTGATATCGCGATGGCCGGGCGCGATGCGATGGAATCTGAAATCGCACGGGCCTTTCCGGATGCCGAATACCGCGACACCTGGGTATGGTTTCAGTCCGGCCTGAACACAGATGGCGCGCATAATCCGGTGACGGGGCGGAAACTGGAACACGGGGATATACTGTCGTTGAATACGTTTCCGATGATTTCCGGTTACTACACAGCACTTGAACGCACGATGTTTGTTGGCGAAGTCGATGAGGCATCGCTTGCCCTCTGGCAGGCAAATATTGCGGCACATGAATTGGGCATGTCGTTGCTTGTACCAGGTGCGACCTGCGCGGAAGTGACTCGGAAGATTAACGCGTTTTTGCAGGACCGGGATCTGCTGCAATACCGCACTTTTGGCTATGGGCATTCGTTTGGAATTCTCAGCCACTATTACGGGCGCGAGGCTGCGCTGGAATTGCGTGAGGATATAGATACGGTGTTGGAATCGGGCATGGTGATCTCGATGGAACCGATGCTGACGATTGCGCAGGGCAAACCGGGTGCCGGGGGGTATCGCGAGCATGATATTCTGGTGATAACCGAGGATGGAAACGAAGACATTACCGCCTATCCTTATGGTCCGGAGTTCAATGTCGTGGATTGAATGGCCCATTGGGCCATGCCTCTGGCAGAAGTATTTGGAACGAGAAGAATGTGGGATGTTGCACCTTGATTGGTGATACTTCTGTATTCTTAGCCCTTCCTTTTGCTGTGTCCTTTTGCAACACTCTGACCAAATTTATGCGTCGTTTGATGTAAATAGGCATAACATTGCCCATATCGGACTCAACAGATTGTAATCAGGAGGATTTTATGGCGGATTTTGAGGCATTGGTACGCGAGTCGCAGGCTCAGGTGGCGAAATCACAATCGGATATCGAGGCTTTGACCTCGCGAATTGAAACTGCACGCGCCAAAATCAGTGCGGGGGAAAACGCCGATATCGACATTGAAAACGCCACGCTTGAGGATGTTCACGCCCATACCGAAGTGATGAACGCCAATATTGCCGAGCTGATTATGGGGCTGGACGATGTAACCAGCGCTTTTTCTAAAGATTTTGACGAAATGCGGTCAAAATCCGGCTGGGAGAGTTTCGTTGGTGTCTTTAGCGCGGCCAAGTCGGATTCAATGCGGCAGGATCGCATGCGGACGACTAATATTGATGAAAAATTGCAGGATCTAATCAGCAAATCCGACGTCATTGTAAAACTTCTGGACGGGCAGCTTGCCGTGTTGAACGAGCAAAAGAGCAAGGTAGAGGTGAACCTTGTGGAAACGCTGGACGAGCGGGAATTAACCGTGAGTGAGCTGGAAACCCTGCGCGCTGATATTCTGGCGCTGGACCCGGATATTATTGCGCTTGAAGGCAAGATTGCGGTGGAACAGGACGCGGCTGTGCGGACGAAGCTGGAAACCGAATTGGCGGAACTGAATACCCGCTATAATGCGATGGTACAGGACGAACAGGTTAAGCTGGCCAAATCCCAGACGCTTGAACGTTATATCGAAAAAGGCAAATCCTGGGTTGATTCCTTGCAAAATCAGGCGGCTACGCAGATGGTTTTGATCAACAAATTGCAGACAGATACCAAGCAACGCGTGGTTCTGTATGATGCGTTGTCAAAGTCTCTGAAGACGGCTCAGCAACAGGATGTGGCACACAGAATTAACGAAATCGGTGTAAAAACCGATCAAGAGGCGCAAACCGCGATGGCGTCGATTGGGGCGGCTACCAACCAGAAAATGGCCGATATGCTTGAGGCGCACGAAGATCATATGGTGTTTGCACGCGATGTTCTTGAAGCCAAAGCCAAGGCAGATGAACGGTTCGCAAGGCGCTTTGCTGCGATTGTCGATAAGCATGACAAGAATCTTTACGGCGAATGAGCAACCTGACCAAAGACCATGTTGATCTGAGCGATACATTTGCCTCGCGCCGGTATTTCAAGAAGTTTGAGACCATCACCGGCCATCTACGGCGGGTGGCCGCAGCGATGCGCGCTGATGGCGAAATAAGCAAGGCCGACGTCACTGTGTTGACCCGCTATCTGATGTCGCTGACATTTACCTTTCGGGCACTCAGCATGAAATACCTGCTGGCCGGGCGCGATACCGGGCGGTTTTTTGGCAGCCTTGAAATGGACAATCGCGACAGCGGTTTCCCAGTGGCGGCCGAACTGATGACGATGGCCAATGATGCCCAACAGGCGGCGACCCATCTGGCCAATATGCCCAGCGAAGAGCAACTTAAGGACGATATGGTCCGTACTATCGTTGGGGATCAGCAGCTTCCGACCAAGCTGCAGTTCGCATTGTCACAGCGGTTATATTACGAAGAATTGGCTCGCGGCGATCTGTTTTGGGTGCAGAATGATCCTGTGTGTGAATGGATGGGGAATGTCTCGGCGACACGCCGCCGGTTTATGCTGCATTGGGCGGTTTATGACAGTCAGGTGAACCTGCCGGTGATCTATATGATGGAACTTGAAGACACAGGCAGCACGGCGCTGCCCAAAGACCAGCGCCGCTGGCCCGAAGTACAGGCACATCTGATGGGGCAGGCGCTGGGCGGGCTGAAACTGGTGACAATTGCCAAGGCATTTGACGAAGATTTTGACGATCTGCACCCCAAGCATCTGCGCCGTATCCATGTTGGCCCAATGTATTCATCTGCCTACACCCATCAAACCGGTCCCCTGCGCGAGGTGCTGGCCGAGGCCCATGCGCCGGAAGGCCATGATTGGGCGCTGGCCTGGACAACCGAAGACCTTGAAAGTGAACGCGTGACCGAGGTGCGCAGCGGTTGGTTCGGCACCGCCGAACGTGAGGTCTTTGCCCTTGATCCGTTCTCGGGGCGCGGGGCAGACACCGGGGCAACGCAGACCGAACGAACGATCATTCTGCCGCAACTGCCATTTCAGGTTTTGGCGGAAAAGAACCCGCCGGGGTTCAAAGATGTGAGCAAATTTGTCGTAAGTGACGCCGGACGAGTATTTAGGTATTAACACGTAGATTTAAGGACAAGATATGAGCCTGACATCAGACCAAATGGAATTGCGCGAGGCGGATATCGTCAAACACTACCCGGCCGCAGTTGCAATGCTGGATGGGTTCGATCACACGCCACGGATTGGGGCTGCGACGACGCCCGCCCGGGCGGAAGAGCGGTCGCCCGGTATCACCCGCCACCGCCGGTTCCGCAGCACGACACCGGGTATGGTGACCCAACGAACGGCGCGGCCCGAGGGCGTGCATATCATCAACAGGGTTGAGGGTAGCGATGACAGCGATGTACTGACCTCGCCGCAACAGGCGATTGTCATGCAGGCGCTGCGCCGTGCATTGGCAATTTCTTTGGCCATGGCGGAAAACTATGGCGAACAAACTGCTCTTGCTGATCTTAAGCGCGCAAATCTGGCCGGAGATCTACCCGCCTCTCGCAAAACCGAATTCTCTGAACTGTTGTCAGCCGAAGCCCTGATAAACCTGCATGTCTTTGGGAACGCTTTGGCCTATCTCATGTCGTCGCATCACAGCGAAACCACCGTAGAAATCGGCGAAATTCAGGAGGTTCTGACCGACAACGGCCAACTTGCCCTGCATGGAGCGCTATGGGAACTGGATCAGGAACTGTCCAAACACGCCATCGACGATGCCCGCCTTGTGGCGACCGTGGCGGCCTATGCGGAACAGCTGATGGAAAAGGCAGCCTTGCGCGCCCAGACCACCCCCCAGCTTGAGGCATTCAATGCAGCCGCCTGGCGGATCGAAAGTGACGATCTGACGCTTCGCGGGTTTTCCCCCGCATCCAAGGCAAAATCGACAACCCTGACCATGACCTTCAAAAAGCCGAACGAGGTCGTCGGCAACCACATTGCCAAATATCAGGCGATGAAACTGGCCAAGATGTTGATGGCCTATGACTTTGACCGTCACCTGAATCCGTTCGCTGAACTTGGCGGCTTTATCTTTACCTTTATGGGTGACGGCCAGCCCGGCACTGGTAAAACCACATTGATCCAGATGATGGCCGGAATGATAAACGACTATTGTCAGATCGCGGGATATCCGTTCCGTTATCAGAACCTGAGCACCGACAATATCGACAGCTATCAGGGCAAATCCGGCCAGAATGCCAAATCCTTTGTCGACACCATCCTTGATCCGTCGGTCATCGGGTTTGGCACCATCGACGACATCGACACTCTTGCAGGCAAACGTGGTGATCGGCAGTCAAGCTCGGGACAATTAGAGATCACAGCGGTATTGATGGAGAGCTTTGCAGGCGCCAACACGGTTGTCAGGGGCAATTGCACATTCGGCATGTTCTCAAACTATCCTGAAAACGTTGACGACGCCCTGCGCCAACGTGCCGGAGCGCGGTTTTTGGTGGATGGTCCGCAGACGCGTGATGACTATATCGACATCCTGTATCTGCTGATGGGTAAGAACCACGATATCCCGCTGGGCAAACACGAGGTCTTTGCGGCGCAGGAAATCAAAAAGGCGGTTGCCGCCAGTTTCGCCTCGCATAGCCGCCCACATGAGGCTGGTTTGATGCGGGTGTTTGACCAAGTTCAGGATGATATTGGCGAGTTGGATACCATAGCCAAAATGGGCAGCTATCTGAAAGGTATCCAACAGGCCGACAGCCGGTTCACCGGGCGGGCGATCAAGAATATTACCGATGCGGTCAAAGTTCGGGCGATGGATTTTGAACTGCCCGATGAATGGATGGAAGACCCCGACCTGTTCCTGTTTCGTGATTATGACACCAAAAAGGGCATGATATCCGAACTGCGCCAACCGATCACTGTCGACATGGTGATTCAGGAAATCAACCGCTATGCCGATAGCGAATTCCGCTATGCTGACAAATCCGACGAGGTGGCCATAACCGACATGGTCCGCGACTTTGGCCGCACCGAAGAGGCCAAGCGCCGGTATTTAAAGGGGAAATCATAAACGCATGTCAGTTTTCGTTTTCCTTGCCCTGATTGTCGTGGTGTCAATTATTGTCAGCATCGTCGTTGCCACAGCCGTGATCCGCACCCCATTTTTTGATCTGATCGGACCATTCTCTGCCGGATTGCTTGGCGCGGCTGGGTGTTTTGTGCTGGCCTATATAGGGTTCTTCATCCTTGACCCCGACCCGGTTTCCGAATTTGACAGCCCGGTGCCTCTTTACGTTCGAACCCTGCCAATTACCGGGTTTTCGGCGATGATCTGGCTACCGATCTATACCACCGTCTTTAACAGGCTTCGTCGGCAAAGGGCGTCGGTATGAAGCGTCTTATCCAAAAAGGCCTGATGTTTGGCAATCTGATCCACATTGATTCACCCGCCCTTGTGGATCGCTATAACCGCGCCTTGCTGCATTTGATCGGCAGGCAAACTCAGCTAAGCGATTTTCACATCGACATATCCGGCTATTCCCCTGAAATCGGAGACGAGCTGGATGACCGGCTTTATCTGAACCACAATGGGGTGAACCGACAGTTCATTCTACTGAGCACAGAACAAAAGCGCTGTCCTTTGCTGAATGCCAAGTTCTCGACCAACCATGCCATTCTGCGTGAATTCATCATTCAGAATGACGCCCAGTTGTTTGCTCTTACCGCTACAGATGCAGTAGCGGGCGAGCTGGTGAATTCAGTATTCAGCGTCGCTGATCCCAGTCGGCTGCTTGATATCCGCAAAATCCGCGTTGAGGCTGATACAACATCCGGCGCCCTGCGCCACGCGGCGGACCTGAAAAATCTGGTGGCTCGGTTCAAGTCCGAAGAAGACGCCTGGTTTGACGACGTACTGATCGCCGAAATGATTACGACGGCGGCTAAATCCGGCGATATCACCCGTAATCCGATTAAATTGGGCCTGACCGAATTTGAGCAAACCAATTTCTGGACCGCCCATTTTAATGGGCTTTATGTCTTTCAGGACATGGACCACCCGGCGGTAATCACATCTCATGGCAAAGACAAATTGGGCGAAT
>JAHRVZ010000160.1 GCA_019090405.1 Paracoccaceae bacterium | reverse complement strand
TGAGACCAATAAGGTAGGCGAGTTTCAAGTTGTGCATCCTTGCAACGGCACGGGTCTGGAAGGCAGTCAGATCGAACGTCAAAGTCCAGACACCAATCAGGATCCGTTAAAGCGCTTATTGGTGAAAAAAGAGTTAACTCAGATCTTGTCTGTTAATTAAGGCAGTCTCATTCTTTGTTGTTTGGGCAATGGCGCAAAGTGGTACCAGATCAGGTGTTTTGTTGGGCATTAACCCTTTTTGGGGTCTCAAAACTTTGACGTGCCTTCAGGTTTTGCAATACATCCCTACAGTTCCATTCTTGAGGTGCATTTTGGCCAGTGATTTTGCCATAGGCAGCTTTGGCAATCTGGTCTTTAACACCGGGTTGCTTTGAGCTGCCCGAGTTGGGCAATGGAAAAATCTCGTAACCTACCAAATCCTCAAGATAGGACCGATCATTTCTATAATGTGTTCGCAACAAATCAAGATGTGCGGCACTCCAGCGGAATTTTCCTGAGGCATCATTCAGTGCTTTGGACTGGGCATAACAGGCCTGGCGTACAGACCTGTCACCAGCAAGACCAATTTGCGCCATGTCCTCTAGAATGGCGCGCATGGCAAAGGTGTCATTATGGGTATTTTGCGTTTCAAGCGGCTCAGTCTCGACCGCTTCAACGCCAATGCATTGTTTCAGATCAGCAATCAGATCCCCATTGGGGAAATATTGCGGGTCAAATGGGCGAATGATCAGTTCGTCAACGTCTTCAGAGGCCCGAAGCATATCGCAGATTTCGCGGTATTTCAGCAATCGGTTCACAAAATCCGGGAGATTGAACGAAAAGTCTTCAAAGGATGGCAATGCTTCGTTCTGGCGTGCCCGATGAAAGGCGATGCTTTTGATAAACTCAGAGTGATCGCGCAGATAGAGCAGAACAACAACTTTGCGGTCTCCGGCAATTTTACGCAAATGCGCCAGCAAGGGTCCGGATTCGTGGGTAAAGGTGCCACCAAATGCCTCAGAGCTGAGGAAAACCGTGTCAGGGCCGGTTTCGCAAGCCTGCGCAACCTGATTCCAGGCGGCAATGCGGCGTTCTGCAGGAAACTGAATCCAGCCGGGACGGTAATGAAAAGGCAGGATATGGTGTGAAACCCAGAACCAGTGCGGCGGTTTTTCGTTCTTGGCATTTAGCTGCCGCACCAGCGTTGGATATAGTACTCCGGCCGTTTCCAGAACGTGACGATTTTTGTACGCCCAGAATTGAATTGTTGTGGTGCCGCTTTTTGGCAGGCCAATATGCACAATCAGTTTCTTGCTCAACAATTTGTTCCCAGTTAGACGGTGTTCGTTTTTTGATGTCAGGGCATCCTGAATGGAATGTTCACGCAAGATGGATATTGCGGCGCGCGCCAGAATCGCCCAGTTGGTTTGGGTCTAAGAAGCCCTTATTGATTTATCCTCTGACAGCTCAGACTTTCGCTGATCGTGTCGCGTTTTGATTTGCTCTAAACGCGTGTGAAGGTTTGACACTTCTGCCCCAAACGCCCCATTTTTAAGACGCTCTAACAGTTTCGCAGCGTTGGTGCAGAATTCATGGCAGCGGTCCAGACGATGGCGCATCAATGCGATTTCAGCACGGTCCAACATTGAATTGGCCTCCTGCAGAGCAATGCGCTGATTAAAAATGTTAACCATCTGCGACAGCGCTGGGGCAAGGTTGGTCGCTTGGTCAAGTTTATGCATATTGGAGGCGCGGTTATAGCGGTCATAGTCCGGAGCGAGTCCCGAAATATCCAGTTTGGGCCATGCTTTTATCAGTGCCTGATTGCTTTCATCAAACCGAGCCTGCACAGCATGGGCCATCTCAGGGCCAATGCTGATCTTTTCGACGCAATCCAATTTGTCCAGAAACAAGCGAGAGAAGTCTGATTGTGTCCCGTCGGCCCAGGAAACCATCGTGTCTGTGTTATTGACCAGCGCAATCGCAGAAATATCCAAGGCTTCGTTCACCCGCGGAATTTCTGATAGTTCACGCATGTCGATGTTAAGCCGGTCAATCAGATAGCCTGCCGCGGTAGCCCAATCACGATAGAACTGTAGATTAAGGTTTTCCGTCCCAAAGGCATTGGCCCAAAGCATCGCGACGGAATGGTAGTTATAGTAATGTCGGTCCGGGGTAATGATATCAAACGAGCTGGACGATAATTTGACCCGATCCCGACTTAGGGTCGATGTGTGCGAAACAGCGACATCAATCTGCGGACGGAAGAAACACAAAACCTCGATCTTGGGGAACAGCGATTGTAGAAAGATGGCCAGCCGTTCAGCGGCGCTAGCAGTTGTAATCCGCGAATGAAGAAGCTCATTTGAGACAACAAAATACTGGCACCCGGCCTGCTGGGCAGCCGCGACTTCGGCAGCAAACTCAACGGCAAGATTTGTGCGAAACTGATCGTGTTGGGCAGCGGTATGAACGCCAATATGGTGAAATCCAGAATCTTCAACACCTTTATCCAATGCCCACAGACATAGTTTTCGGTGTGACACCGGGCCAAGCACTTGTGAATAATAAATCCCCTGTTTGATCAGGTTTTGGCGGTTGTTGCTAAACCACTCCTGAGTGCTGGTGGTGGCCGTTTTTTCCATTCCTATATGCAGATACAGCTTCACCGTGTTCTCCGTTTCAGTTGTCAACGCAGCCTACGGCGTTAACGTGACTTATATCAACCTAAAGTTGTAAATATTGTTTCGGATAAGGCTGACATTTGCAAAATTCTGAACTTGTTATCCTCATCTGATTAAGAAACGGCAAAATTCAGAATTCTTTTAAAAACTCAAAGCGCTCATCAAGGTAAATTGCAGCCAGTTTCCGAACGTCTGATACCTCAAAGCCCGAGATAGCCAGTGCATGCCAAAACAGATCCGGAGACAGTTCGCTGGTGTGTGACCTTGCGCGCTCGAACACTTCGTTTAGAAAGCCCGCCGGCACAAAAGCGCCGCACCAGATGATGTGCCTTAGAACCCAATCAACATACAGCAACTCGTAAGATTTGTAGACACCGCTGGCAGCCAGCTGGTCGCGAATGATTGTGGCGTGCTCAAATATCTTGAGGTATTTATTGCCCTTTGCATTCACCGTCTGACCGACGCGGGCCATGCGATGTACATGGGTGGGTTTGTCATAAAATTCAAAACTGGTGGCGCATACACTGGTGCTCCAATGAAACGGATTGTCCTCAAAAAAGAAATCCCCTACTGGAAAACGGATGTTGTTTTGATCCAGAAAACTGCGTTTGTAAATTTTGCGCCATGGGAAGGGTGCCATGCGTAAAAGCGTATTGCGCTTTTCATCAATCGTTTTAAGGGTCGGCAATTTTTCCCAATAAACGGCTTCGGGATATTCTGTGTATTCGCCGCTGTCATTCCAATACTCAAGGCAGTTGCAAACGGTAAAATCCGGATCTCTGGTCAATTGCAATTCAACCGCGTCCCGCAGGTTGGCCGGAATGACCCAGTCATCGCCATCAATAAAGATCACCAAGTCACCAGTGGCAACATCAAGGCCGGCATTTGCAGCACAGGCGACCCCGCCAACAGTGTTACGGGAAAAGTAGATCGGAATAATATTCAGTTCCGGGTGCATTTTCGCCACAGCATCAATAATGATGCGTGTTCGATCGGTCGAGCAATCATCGACCACAATCAATTCCAGATTGTCAAAGTTGCAGTCAATGATTGATTGCAAGGTCGTGGCGATGTATTCTTGAACGTTGTAACAGGTAACAATGGCGCTGATGGTTGTCATGACGCAGTTCCGATCCTGCTTTCGGGGCTGTCCCAGAATTTGTCTATCTCGTCCTGATACTGAACACGCCACTTTAACGATTCGCCGGTATTTGAGGCGCAAAGCACATCCGTCATCCAACTAAACAGATTTTCGCAAAATGGCTGGAACTCGGCTATGATCAGATCGGCATTTTCATGTGCTTCCAGTTCGCAATTCAGTGTTTTCAGCAATGGAAACAACTCTAAACGTTGCTCGCCAATATAGTCTGTTGCGCGGCCTGTTCCGGCTTCGAAATGGGTAATCAGGGGCGGTGCCCAACTGAGCACGCCAAAGCTTTTGGCGCGCAGGAAGCTGTGCCAATGGGGTGGGATATCCTCGTGCATGCGCAAATTTGGAAAGCTGATGCCACAATTTCGGATAAAGTCGCCACGATAGATTTTATTCCAGGGGAAATTGACGGTCCTCAACGCGCCGGGGAGTTCCGCAAGCCGGAAGGTTTTCATCGGAAATCCCGAATGGTCGATCTGGCTGAAAAATGCAGCATCCGTCTGGTGCATTTCATAGGTGTAACGATGGTCGATATCGTGAGCGAGATGATATTTGAACAACACGAAATCAACCCCATTCATTAGCGGAGACAGCCGGATATAATCAAAGAACGTATCTGCCAGTTGGTCGTCGGCGTCCAGAAACATAACAAAGTCTCCAGTTGCGCTTTTTAACCCTATATTGCGCGCCATCGCCGGGCCGCTGTTAACTTTCTGGCGGTGATACGCAATCTCGATATGGTCTGGTGGATTGGCCTTGGCCACAACTTTTGGGGTGTCATCGGATGAACAGTCATCGACAATAACCAGTTGAATAACCTCATCGCGGGCAAAAAAGTAGTCAAGGTGCCGTTGCAGTCCGATTTCATCGTTATAGGCGGGAATTATGAAACTAAACCTCTCTGAGGTCAT
>JAHRVZ010000159.1 GCA_019090405.1 Paracoccaceae bacterium | reverse complement strand
TCACCCAAGGACGCGGGCGTAGCTCAGGGGTAGAGCATAACCTTGCCAAGGTTAGGGTCGAGAGTTCGAATCTCTTCGCCCGCTCCAATCATAAAGGCCTCTGTTAGTTCGGGGGCCTTTTTGTTATTCTGGCTTCCGGCTCAGATACGGGTTCTGCGGCGTGCGATCATCCGACAGGGATCCCTGTCGCCGCTCTACCAACTGTTCAATCGCATCGGCCAGATGTACTTCGGCAATATTGTAGTCCCCGGCGGCCACCCGAATGCGATGTGCGGCTATCATCACGTCCGCATGACTGCAGCCAAACGGAGGCTCAAACCGGTACGAGGCAAGCTCGATCAGAAATCCAAGCGGATCCTTGAAGTAAATCGAATCCATGAACCCACGATCCTTGGGACCAGAATGTTTGATACCGCGCTCGTCCAGCCGTTCAACGGCCTGTCTGAACGTCGCCTGACTGACCGAAAACGCAACATGATGTACACAGCCAATATCGGTTGGCGTGCGCGAAGGTTCGGGTTTGCGGTCTTCATTGGTGAACACGGTGATCAGCCGACCATCACCGGGATCGAAATAAAGATGACCCTCTTTTGGATTATCAAGATTTGGCTGATCAAAGATGAACGGCATACCCAACACGCCCTCCCAGAAATCAATCGAGGTTTCGCGGTCTGCGCCTGTAAGCGTGATGTGATGTACGCCCTGAGTTTGAAGTTTACGCATGTGCACCATCCGTTTCTGCAATGTAGTCCCGTTTTTGCCAGGCAGTTGCCGGGACTTCGGTTACTGTCAAATAACAATGTGAACGTTAGCGCTGCTTGCTTTGATGTACCAGTGAACTTAGCGCGAGCCGGATATTTCCCGCAAAACACCGGTTCTGGTGTCATGGAAATTTTAACCCGGACCAAAGCGCTCACTTATGGTGGAGTTCTCCCTTATAACGATGCTACATTCTGCGGCAGTCGTTGCAAAATCAGGAAAGACACGACGGATGAAAGTTTCAGATTCCCCCGAATTGCACCGCATCGCCCCTGTCCGGCGTGCTGCCCGCCTGTCCGTCGCCCCGATGATGGACTGGACAGATCGACATTGCCGCTATTTTCACCGACTGCTAAGCCACGAGGCGTTGCTTTATACCGAAATGGTGACGGCCCCGGCGCTGGTGCGCGGAGGGGCATTGCATTTGCTGGCGTTCAGCGAACAGGAACATCCCGTCGCTTTGCAACTTGGTGGCTCGGATCCAAAGGAATTGGCCAAAGCCGCGCGCCTGGGCGAAAAAGCCGGGTATGACGAGATCAACCTGAACGTCGGCTGCCCGTCAGATCGCGTGCAATCGGGCAGCTTTGGTGCCGTCCTGATGCAACAGCCTCGGCTGGTGGCGGATTGTGTGGCGGCGATGCAGGATGCGGTTAATATTGAAGTGACAGTGAAATGCCGGATTGGGGTTGATGAACAAGTGCCGCAAACCGTCTTGCCGGATTTCCTGAACCAGATCAGCCGGGCAGGGTGCAGGCGCGTCATCATCCATGCCCGTATGGCTTGGCTGCAAGGGCTTAGCCCAAAGGAAAACCGCGATATCCCTCCGCTGGATTATAATCTTGTCCTGCGGATGAAACAGCAATTTCCGGACCTGCATATCTCGATCAATGGCGGTATCACATCGCTGAAACAGGCGCAGACTTTTCTCGATGCCGGGTTGGACGGCGTGATGATCGGGCGGACGGCCTATCACGATCCGGCCTCGGTTCTCAGTGCGGCAGACCCTATGATTTATGGCACGGGAACAGCCCGTGATCCGGCAGATATCGTCCATGAAATGTTGCCCTATGTCGACAAACACATGTCATCCGGAGGCCGACTGCACCAGATCACCCGCCACATGCTGGGCCTGTTCTCAGGTCGTCCCGGCGCTCGCGCCTGGCGGCGGACATTGTCCGAAGGCGCGCATCTGCCCGATGCAGGTCCAGAACTGCTGATGCAGGCGCTGACGCAAGTACAGGGCGGGCATTACGTCAAAATGGGATGACCTCCCGCCACCAACAGGCCAGACACCCTAAATCCAATTTCTTCTCGGCAAAAATACTCTCGCCGAAGGCATCGCGTTTCTAAAGGAAATGCGAATATTTGATAGATTACGACTGCCGCTTCAAACCAGCGGCCCGCCCCCCGCGCCGCTTGGTTAAACGCGATGCGCGTGCGGGTAATTCATCCATTACCAAAGCTCGCTCCTGCGGGTTCATCCTTGACCAACGCGAAATTTCATCAATCGAACGGTAACAGCCCGTGCAAATCCGTTCAGTCGGGTGCACCGCGCAAATCTGAATACAAGGCGACTCAATCTCGTCCCTTGTCCAAACAGGATTATCCGTCATCTGCCACCCTCGCGTGTGATAAATCGCATTCGATCAAGCGCGCCTTGCAGGATATATCCGGCGGCCACATGATCAATCACCTCGCTGCGACGTTTGCGCGAAGTATCCGCCTCAAGCAGCGCTTTTTCTGCGGCAACCGTGCTTAGACGTTCATCCCAGAATCCAATGGGCACTTCGGTCAGACGCGCAAGGTTACGCGCAAAAGCACGGGTCGATTGACACCGTGGCCCTTCCGAGCCATCCATATTGCGCGGCAACCCCAGCACAATGCCGCCAATCCGCCGCTCTGCCATTATTGCCAAAAGCCGTTCCGCGTCTAAGGTGAATTTGCGCCGTCGGATGGTCTCAAGTGGGCTGGCCACTGCACCGATGCGGTCTGAAACGGCAACGCCAATTGTCTTTTCCCCCAGATCAAGGCCCACTAGTGCGGACATTGGTGCGACTGCCCCGGCGAATGCTTCAATCTCGTCAAAAGTCATTGCAAAACCCCGATCTGACGGGCCGCTGCGGTCACTTCGCTTAGATCAGCATCGCCTCCGGAAAAAACCTCAAGGGCATTGTCATAGATGGCCTTTGCGCGATCCGTTTCCCCCAAAACCCCCAACGCGCGGATCAGGCGGGCCCATTCTGCAGGTGGGCCACCTTGGGTTGCCAAACGATCCGACAGTTGCGTGACCATGCCCTGGATCATCTCCATTCGGTCGGCTTCGCTCATATCTTTGGTGGCTGCGACATCCCCGGCTGTTGGTCCGCGCAATGAAGCACTGGTCTCAGGCAATTGGTACTCAACACCGGCCAGATAGGCCATATCTTGAATTTGTGCCCGGATCGGGGCGACCCACAACGCGTCAGGCGGACTTTCGCGCAACAATTGCTGCCAGATCCGAAAGGTTATGTCCGGGCGTCCGGTCTGGCTCATCATCAGACCCCAGTAATACCGTGCGGCACCGTTTTGTGGGTCAAGCCGAAAGGTCTTGTCCAATGCGACTTCGGCTTCGGGCGACACATAGCCACCGGCTGCCAGTATCATCATGTCGGCAAGATTGAAAAAATCATCCGCTGTCGCGGCATCCGCCTTCAGGTCCACCACACGCTGCTGAGCCTGATAGGCTGCGATAAAATTGCCAACTCGGGCCTCATATTGGGCCATCAAAATCTGCCCCTGCAGATCATCGGGGCGCTGGGCGACCGTCTGGCGCAACTGCTCGATCAGCTTCATATATTCGGGTTCCAGTCGTGGCACCGGAGGTTGCGATGTCAGACTGTCCTCAGCCACTTGCTGCGCGGGGCGATTCAAACGCGCCTGTTCCGCCATTCCCTTGCGAAAACCAAGCGACAGATCACCATAACCGGGCGCACCAAACATCCGGTACATCCCCAGACTGCCCGCACCCAAAGCCACGATGATAAGGCCGGACATCACCAATGACATCCTGCGAGACTGACCACCGCCGGCCTCTTCGGCCTGCATCTGTGCGTCCGCCGCCAGTATTCGACGCGAGATTTCGGTGCGCACGCGTTCGGCTTCGCCTGCCGCGACAGTGCCGCGTGCCACATCGCGGTCCACGCCCCGCAACTGATCGCGGTACACGCGCAAATCATAGGCTGCCGCCGGTTCGCCGCCCGCACGACCGCGCAGCAATACCAACGCCAGAAAGGCGCTAACCGTTATAACCAGCAGTGAAACGATTACCCAGAATGTCATGGCGTGCTTTCTTGTTTCACCTTCATCTACAGCCCGCAGCCCTTTGGAAAAAGACCAAATCTGCTTTGTCGCCTCACCATGTCGCAACTGTGCGTTATTGCGACGAATTAAAGCGTAGCCAGACCCGGCCTACATTGCATATCTTTGCCATACACCGCCCGAATTGGATTCGAACGCTGATGAAACGCTATTCCGTCTTTGCCGTCGCCCGCGAGGCTCTGCGCCATCACACTGGCTGGGGCCGTGCCTGGCGCGCGGCTGAGCCGAAAAAGAAATACGATGTGGTGATTGTCGGGGCAGGTGGGCATGGTCTCGCCACCGCGTATTATCTGGGCAAAAATCACGGCATCACCAATGTTGCGATTCTGGAAAAGGGCTGGCTGGGTGGCGGCAATACCGGGCGGAACACCACGATTGTTCGCTCAAACTATCTACAGGACCCGTCGGCTGCAATTTATGAAAAGGCCCGTTCGCTGTACGAAGACCTGTCGCAGGATCTGAACTATAACATCATGTTCAGCCCCCGTGGCGTGATGATGCTGGCCCAGACCCAGCACGAAATTCGTGGCTATAAACGCACGGCCCATGCCAATGCCCTGCAGGGCGTCAGCACCGAATATGTCACGCCCGACCGGGTCAAAGAACTCTGCCCGATCATCAACATCTCTGGCCCGCGTTATCCGGTGCTTGGCGCATTATGGCAGGCGCGTGGCGGCACGGCGCGCCACGATGCAGTTGCCTGGGGTTATGCGCGGGCCTGTTCTGACATGGGCATGGACATCATCCAGCAATGCGAAGTCACCGCAGTGCGGTCCGAGAATGGTACAGTCAAAGGTGTCGACACCACCAAAGGCCCGATTGACTGCGCCAAACTGGGCATGGTCGTGGCGGGGCATTCTGGTGTGCTTGCCGACATGGCCGGGTTCCGCCTGCCAATCGAATCGGTGGCGTTGCAGGCATTGGTATCCGAACCGATCAAACCCTGCCTGGACGTGGTGGTCATGGCCAACACAGTGCATGGCTACATGAGCCAGTCTGACAAAGGCGAAATGGTCATCGGCGGAGGGGCTGACGGATACAACAACTACACCCAGCGCGGATCGTTCCACCATATCGAAGAAACCGTGCGTGCACTGGTCGAAACCTTCCCGATGGTGTCGCGCCTGAAAATGCTGCGCCAATGGGGCGGCATTGTCGACATGACCGGCGATCGTTCTCCGATCCTGTCCAAAACCCCCCTGACCGGAGCCTTCATCAACTGCGGCTGGGGCACCGGCGGGTTCAAATCCATCCCCGGATCAGGCTGGGGCATGGCCGAACTGATGGCGACAGGGCATTCGTCCCTAACCAAGGCATTCTCGCTGGATAGGTTTGCCGAAGGACGGTTCATTGACGAAAGCGTTGCAGCGGGGGTGGCTCACTGATGCCCTACACTGATCACATGGCCGAAACCATGCGGGCTGATCTGGGCGTGCAGCCGGGCCTGTCCGAGAAAAAGATGTTTGGCGGTCTCTGCTTCCTGCTGCATGGTAACATGATCTGCGGCGTGCACAAAGGTGGCGCCATGTACCGCCCCGGTAAACCGCGCGAGGCCGCCGCACTTGCCGCGGGCGCCGAACCTCTCTCATTCACCGGGCGCAAGATGGGTGGCATGGTCGAAGTCGACGACGCCGCGTTTGAAAACGACACACTGCGCGCCACTCTGACCGAACTGTCACTGGCCAACGCCGCCAGCCTGCCGGCAAAAGGATA
>JAHRVZ010000453.1 GCA_019090405.1 Paracoccaceae bacterium | reverse complement strand
TAAAGTTGGTTTACAAGTAGTAGCCGGTCTCAATAATTGTGGAGTATAAGTTCTTGGAAAAACCAGAAGTTAAAAACAAAGATGATCGTCGTCGCCTGGCTGAAATAGTTGCGGTTGGAAGAAAAGACGGGGCGTCTGCTGCCGAGCATTTGATCATTGATTTTCTGCAGAACAATCCTGAGTCATCAGAAGCCTTTATCGTGCTTTCGAGAATTTTGCTCAAGCAAGATAAACTTGATGACGCGATTCGTGCCGCTGAAAAGGCGCGCATGCTCGCGCCGATGGAAGCCGAGCCTCTTAACGGGCTTGGTCTGGTGCACATGCGCAAGAAAGACCACGCCGCGGCCGAGAAATTTTTTGCCGAGGCAATCTCGTTGGATGCGTCCTCGCGCCGGGCACACCATGGGGCATTGTCTGTCAAATATGCTGCCAAAGACTATGATGCGGCACTCGACATTGCGGATCATATCCTGACGCTTAAACCCGGCGACTCGCGCGCCGAAGAGATGAAGCTGCGTATTTTCATGAAGAAGGGTGATAAATCCAGCGCGATTGAGCTTTTGAAATCTGTCCTTTCTCGAAATGCAAAACATGATGCATCAAGTAAAGCATTCATGCGCCTGATGCGCGCCGAGAACCGTGAAGACGAGGCTTATGCGTTCATTGAGCAAGATGCCAAAGAAAACCCTGGCGATCTGCCCCGCGCGCGTCGTTTGGCCCGGCTTTCGCTGCAATCCGGACGCACAGAAGAGGCCGTCGCGCAGTACAGGCATATCTTTGAAGAGGGATCGACCCGCCCGGACGACCGCGTTCTTTATATCACTGCCCTCACTGCAAATAAGCAACTGGGCGAGGCCGAGGCACAGATTTCTGATTTGGGCGACCGGCGTGTTGTTCGTCCGATATCAACAAAACTCCGTGGCGATATTGCCCTTGCAAAAGGCAATGCAACGGGGGCGATTGAGCTGTTTAGCTCGGCCTGTAAGGCCAGCAAGGTCGAACGGGTTTCACCAAAAGCGGAAGCAAACTGTAAAACGTCTGAAGAAAAGGCGAAACTCTGGAGCAGCTATTCTCGCAAGATGATCATGGCGCGCTTTAAAGAGCTTCACAAAAAGCGCCGTGCTGCCAGAGTGGACGGGGGAGAAATGGTCCCGACCTAATCTGACCTGAATACCCCTCAAGTCAAATATTTCAGCGTAACAATTACGACTTCTGAACCGGAACTTCTAATGCCAAATAATCTTGTCTATATCGTGATGGATAGCTGTCGTTACGACAGCTATGCACGTGCCAAAACTCCAAATATGGACCGCATTTCCAGTGGCGAAAGCCGCTGGAGCTATGCGTCCTGGACTGCTCCGTCCCATCACTCGATCTTTCTGGGTCAGGTGGCCCACAAGGCGCCGACACGGGTTCTTGCCTCGGAAGTGTACAAACAGGAATACGCGCTTTGGGTTGATCGGCTTGGCATTCCGGATCTGTCGTTCAAATCGTTCGTTCCCGAACTTAGTCTGGCCAAGATGCTGCAGCGGCAGGGCTACAGAACGGTTGGGCGGGTCTCTATGCCGGTTTTGAACCCGTTCACCCCGTTTTCGCGGTTTTTTGACGACTATCAGCTTATGTCGGATCACAATGATTTTGCGTCGATGGTCGACCTTGTCGAATTCTCGGCCGAGCAGCCATCCTATTATTTCTTCAACCTTGGTGAAACGCATTACCCATACATGCTGAAAGACGATTCATTGCCCCGTATTTCGGGCGTGCACGGGGTGGTCAATGGCATGGATGATGCGGTGATGCGCACCTCGGATGACGTTGATGGCGAGGCCGAATTTTTCACACCAGAAGACATGGTGATGCTGCACGAGCAACAAATCAAATGCGTCGAATATGTTGATGCGTTGATCGAGGAACTGTTGGCGAAATGTCCTAGAGATACCCATATCATCGTCACCGCAGATCACGGCGAATGTTTTGGCGAGGGTGACTTTTTTGGGCATGGTCCAGTGATGCATAAAAAGGTGTTCGAAGTTCCCTTCCTGGAAGCCCGCCGACCCTGACCGATGAGATTTCTTCGCCCTGAACTTCCCTGAGAGGCAGGCTCAGCGTGCCAGAATGTCCCGATAGTAGCGACGCAAAAACACCAGGCCAAAAAAGCAGCAGGTCAGGCCGACACTAAAGACAAAAGTGGGATTGATATAATCGCCACTATAGCTGACGTAGAAAGAATGCCGCATCTGGCCTGTGATATGAATCAGGGGGTTGTACCAGAGATAGTCGCTGTAAGGCGCGGGAACGATATCAAACAAGAAGATGACGCCCGAAATGATCATCAGTGGCCGTGTCAGGATCGACCAGGCCCTCTGCCAGATCGGGAATTTTGAAAACAGAAAACAGTTTAGGGTGCCGATACCAAAAGCCAGCACAGCCATCATGGCATAGGCCAGAGCAATCCCCGGCAGGTCAAGAATCGTCCGGGTTTCATACAACAGCAAAATGCCGCCCAAGACCAAACAGCTGACCAGCAGTTGGGTCATGAAATTCAATAGAAACCGCCCCAAAAGCGCATCTGCATAGGTGACGCCGGGATAAGCCAAAAGCTGGCGTGAATAAAGCAGGCAGGTGGCCGTTTTGTTAGAGATGTCATTGAACGCCATAAAAGGCACCAGGCCCGTGGCATAGAAAATTGCAAAATTCTGTCCCAGCGGCGGGGTCCGAAAGCCCAGTGAAAAAATAAATGTCAGCAACAAAACGCCGGCCGCTGGCTCAAGCACAGCCCATAGATAACCGCCCGGAGAGCGCCCATAACTGGTGGCCATCTCTCGTAACAATAGGGCCATGATACTGCGCAGGCTGGCAAAGCTGCGTTGATTGGTAACCGATTTCAGCCTGGGGGCAGCGTCAGGGAAGGCAGTTTTAGCCGTGGTCATGGGTTTCCAATTTGACAAATTGATGATTTATGGCCCTGTTATGCAGGACCGCCCGTCGTTGTTCAATCATTGCCTTTGAGACTCCATTGACCGCACTAGAAAACCCACCAGCCAAGAATATCCCCCCGGCAACCCCCGGGGCGGGAAACCCGGCTCAGCCGGCCCCTCAACCTGTGCTGCCACCAGCGCCGAAAAGCCGGGTGAGATCTCGTCATTGGGGGGTGGTGCTAAGCTTTTTGCTGCTGGTGGCGCTGCCGACCGGTATATCCGCCTGGTACCTCTGGAGCCAGGCGACGGACCAATATGTTTCCTATTCGGGGTTCTCGGTGCACACCGAAGAAACCAATTCGTCAATTGACTTGCTGGGTGGGATTACGGGGCTGTCCGGATCAAGTTCGTCAGATACGGATATTTTGTATAAATTTATCCAAAGTCAGGGGCTGGTGGCCAGTATTGATGCCCAGCTGGATCTGCGCGCACTCTGGGCCAAAGCTGACCCGGACGTGGATCCGGTCTTTGCCTATCATGGACCAGGCACCATTGAAGACATGTTGGATTACTGGATCCGCATGGTCAAAGTCTACAATGATTCGGGCACTGGCCTGATTGACCTAGAGGTGCGCGCCTTCAGTGCCCAGGACGCCAAAACGATTGCCGACCTTCTCTATTTGGAAAGTTCGGCGATGATCAATCAATTGTCAGCTATCGCGCGCGAGGACGCCATTCGCTATGCCCGCGAAGAGCTGACCGAGACCGTAGAGCGGCTAAAGCTGGCACGGGCCGCGCTGACCAAGTTCCGCAACCGAACGCAAATTGTCGACCCGGCGGCCGATCTTGAAGGTCAGGTGGGCCTGTTGTCTTCTCTGCAGATTCAACTGGCTGAAACTTTGATCGAACTTGATATTCTGAGTCAGACAACCGGAGAGGGTGATCCGCGCATCACCCGGGCGGAACGTAAGGTCGCGGTGATTGAGGCCCGCATAAAAGTCGAACGTAAGAAAATGGGTTTTGGGGCCAATGCGGAAGAAGATGATGTGTTTGCCACATTGGTAGGGGAATACGAGAGCCTGTATGTCGATCAGGAGTTCGCCGAACAATCCTACATCGCTGCTTTGGCGAATTATGACATGGCCCAGGCCGATGCCCGGCGGCAAAGCCGCTATTTGGCGGCGCATATTACCCCGACGTTGGCAGAACAATCCGAACAACCACAGCGGTGGACGGTGTTGTTGCTTGTCGGGTTGATTTTATTCCTGATTTGGTCGGTGCTGGTTCTGCTGGCCTACAGTCTGAAAGATCGGCGCTAAGACCCGATGATTGTATTCAAAGACCTGACCAAGACTTTTGTGCTGCACGGTTACCGAAATACAGTGGTCAAGAACGTTAATGCGGTTTTCCCCAGCGGCAAGGCCGTTGGGTTGCTGGGCCGTAACGGGGCCGGAAAATCGACCTTGCTGCAGATGATCGCCGGCACGCTAGAGCCGACATCGGGTGAGATACTGTCAACCGGGACGATCTCATTTCCGGTGGGGTTTGCCGGATCTTTTCACCCGGAACTGACCGGCGCTCAGAACACCCGGTTTGTTGCCCGGGTTTACGGCGTGGATACGGATGCGTTGATCGACTATGTGGCCGATTTTGCCGAGCTTGGGAAATCTTTTCACATGCCGGTCCGCAGCTATTCCTCTGGCATGAAATCCCGGCTGGCGTTTGGCGTTTCGATGGGCATCCCCTTTGACACCTATCTGCTGGACGAGGTCACGTCGGTTGGCGACGCAGCTTTCAAAAACAAATGCACGGTTTATCTGCAGGACCGGATGAATACCGCCGGGGCATTTTTCGTCAGCCACTCGACCGACATGATTCGTAACATTTGCAATTCGGTTGCAGTGCTGGAAGATGGAATCCTGACCTACTACGAAAATGTGGAAGAGGGCATTGAGCAGCATAAACGCAACATGAAGATTGACTAGGGCCTTGGACGTACAGCGAACCTGTCTGCAATTGGTTTTCTGCGCCAGAACAGAAATTCAACTATCGGTATTCCAATCCATCTGACCAATGAATAAACGTACCGAATAGTTGAACTCAGCCCTCGGGATATCTGAACTTATGACGTCTAAATTTGGTATCAGAGTACCCAACCCGCAGCTCCAGAAAAGAATCGCCAATATACCGCTGCCCAGCACCAGCTATGTCATCTATTTCACCCCGCGCTCTGGCAGCAGTCGGCTGACAGAAATATTGTCTCAGACCAAGCAGCTTGGGACCGCCACCGAGGTCTTTAACCCCAATTTCGTACCCAATATTTCACAGGCGGTTCAGGCCCGGAATTTGAATGAATATATTGAGAACACCCGCCGATGGCTTTCGCGTCAAAATGGGGTATTTGGCTTTGAGATTACGGACCATCAGCTGCGGGCGGTATTTCCGGATACTCAGCTGTTTTTTGATCACTTCGGAACAGCGCCCAGCTTTTGGCTTATTCGCGAAGATATTGTCGCCCAGGCCATATCGCTGGCCAAAATGGTGACAACCAGCGTTGCCCATACTGTCATGGCTAATGCGGAAGAAATTGCGGAATCTGACAAGAAATTTTCTTACGATCCCAAAGTCATCAAGCAGTGGCTAAAACATATTCTGGTCGCCGAAGAAAACAGCGAAGATAATTTTCGGACCCAGGGGATTCAGCCCCGGCGTCTGTCGTATGAACAAATAACCCCCATGAGCGCGCAAGAAACTGTCGACCTGTTTGCCCGGGAACTGGGTTTTGACAGTATCACGATGCCCGAGGTCGATTTGAAACATCGCCGTCTGAGTACGGGAAAAAATCAGATTTTTGCCGACCGGTTCCGCAACGATGAAGCCGCGTTTCTTAAGCGTATAAAAGCCCGCCGCGCGCCTTGGTTGGCGCAGCTAAAGTCCTGAAAGTAAACAAAACCGACAGCGCCCAACAGGTGTCGTCCCTGGTTTGACTTTATGGGTCTTTATGGTTTTGAAACGCGTCCAGCATGGTTTCAGCAAAAGTCCCATCACGATCAAAACCCACGACATGGCCATTTTCGGCCCGGGCCACGGCCTCGGCCTGGCCCCCCAGATCAAAGCAATAAACCGGCAGGCCCGTGGCCAGAGCCTCGTGCGTGGTATAGGAAAAGGTTTCCGGCCAGATCGACGGGATCAGCCAGTCGGTAATACCATAGCGTTTTACCAGCCCGGACAGTTCTTCCATTCGGTAATCCCCATGTACAGGTACGGATCTGGGCAAAACAAACATCGGGTCAATATTGCCAATCAACACCAAAGACAGGTCCGGAATCTTTTTGATCTTTCGGGCCAGATCCGTCACCACGCGGCCCCCCTTGATCTCATTGATATTGCCCAGAACCGCGACCACCATCGGCGCTTTGACAGAATCCTGGTCCGGGGTTTTGGCGGCAAGCAGGTTTGGCACCTCATGCAACATTTTATGAGGCCTCAGCTCTAAACTGACCTTGGGATAGGCAGCTCTTACCTGCTGTGCGCTGTCTTGTGAAAACACCACCACCGTATCGGCCGCATGAATCATCTCTCCCCAGGCGGTTTGCCAGTCGGCCAGAGACACAAAGCTGCCGTCCGGGCGGGTGCTGTGATGGGCCGGATCTTCGGCCTGATCCAATGTCACCGG
>JAHRVZ010000158.1 GCA_019090405.1 Paracoccaceae bacterium | reverse complement strand
TGAGCCGTGCAGGATTCGAACCTGCGACCCGCTGATTAAAAGTCAGCTGCTCTACCAACTGAGCTAACGGCCCGCTTCTTTGTTGGAAACCTATCGTGTTCCCGTTCTGCTCTCTATGCCAATCAACCCGTCAGGATCAACCGTCTAAATCGCACAAGGCCGCTGAAAAACGAATTTTCGGCACCTTGCTAGGCGGCCTCTCTAGGAAACCCCGACTAGGCGGTCAACCCCTCTTTGACAAGATTCAGCGCCATGGGGTGGATTCATTTTCGGACCGGGGGTATATGCGCGCCATGCAGGACCAATTCAAAACCACTTTGCCCTTTATGAAAATGCACGGGCTGGGCAACGACTTTGTCGTTTTGGATGCGCGCGTGCGTCCTGTGACCATCACACAAGCGTTGACCAAAGCAATCGCAGATCGTCATTTTGGCATTGGTTTTGACCAGTTGGCAGTCATCAGCACCGGCAAAGGTGATGCAAAACTGACTTTTTACAACGCGGATGGTTCCCATTCGGCGGCATGTGGCAACGCCACCCGCTGCATCGCGCAGTTTTTGATGAAGGAAAGTGGCAAGACAACCCTGCATCTAACCACAGACCGCGGAGACCTTACCGCAGAAGATGCCGGGAACGGGTTGGTTTCAGTCAATATGGGGCATCCTCAGCTTAATTGGGATGAGGTACCATTGGCCAAAGCCATGGACACGCTGGAATTGCCAATTGATGGAACGCCAACCGCGACAGGCATGGGCAACCCGCATTGCACGTTTTTTGTCGATGATGTCGCATCAATCGACTTGGCCCGACTTGGTGCGCTTTATGAACATCATCCGCTTTATCCCAATCGTACCAACGTGCAGTTCGCCCAGATCATCGGGCCAGACCACATTCGTATGCGCGTGTGGGAACGCGGTGTGGGCATCACGCTGGCTTCAGGGTCATCGTCTTGCGCAACCGCTGTTGCAGCGGTTCGTAGGGGGCTGACAGGGCGCTCTGTGCGCATTGATCTGGATGGCGGCACCTTGCAGGTCGATTGGCGTGAAGATGGGGTCTGGATGACCGGACCGACTATGCATGTGTCATCTGGTGCTTTCACAGACGAATTTCTGGACAGCGTAAAATGAATGCGCCGGTTTTTACCACCTTGGGCTGTCGTCTGAACGCCTATGAAACCGAGGCGATGAAAGAACTGTCCGCGAAAGCAGGAATTTCGAACACGGTCATTGTCAACACCTGCGCGGTGACTGCGGAGGCTGTGCGCAAGGCGCGTCAGGAAATCCGCAAACTGCGTCGTGAACATCCCGAGGCCCGCCTTGTCGTTACCGGATGTGCGGCACAGACAGAGCCGCAAACATTCACAGCGATGGATGAGGTTGATGCCGTCATTGGCAATACCGAGAAAATGCAGCCGGAAACCTGGCAGAGCCTTGCCGTTGATTTCATTGGCAAGACCGAAGCGTTGCAAGTTGATGACATCATGTCTGTCACCGAGACCGCCGGCCATCTGATTGACGGCTTTGGTACCCGCAGCCGTGCCTATGTACAGGTCCAGAATGGTTGTGATCATCGCTGTACGTTTTGTATCATCCCGTTTGGCCGTGGCAATTCGCGGTCAGTGCCTGCCGGTGTTGTTGTGGATCAGATCAAACGCCTGGTTGATCGTGGGTACCGCGAAGTTGTGCTAACCGGCGTTGATATGACCAGTTGGGGTGCGGACCTGCCTGCGCAACCGAAATTGGGTGATCTGGTGATGCGTATCCTGCGGCTGGTTCCGGATCTGCCGCGCCTGCGTATCAGCTCGATTGATTCAATCGAGGTGGACGAGGCGCTGATGGGGGCCATTGCCACCGAATCCCGCCTGATGCCGCATCTGCATCTGTCGCTGCAACATGGCGACAACATGATCCTGAAACGTATGAAGCGCCGCCATTCCCGTGACGATGCAATTCAATTCGCACAAGATGCACGCCGCCTGCGCCCCGATATGACGTTTGGGGCCGACATCATCGCCGGTTTCCCAACTGAAACCGATTCGATGTTTGAGAATTCTCTGCGTCTGGTCCAGGACTGTGATCTGACGTGGCTGCACGTTTTCCCGTATTCGCCCCGCCCCGGCACACCAGCCGCACGGATGCCTCAGGTCAACGGTAAAACGATCAAAAAGCGCGCGGCGCTATTGCGTGAGGCGGGTGTCAAACAAGTTGAGCGGCACCTAGAGGCGCAGATTGGTAATACCCATCGCGTACTGATGGAAAACCCGCAGATGGGCCGGACAGAGCAATTTACCGAAGTGCAGTTTGAGACACCTCAGACCGAGGGTCAGATCATTGCGACGCGGATCATTGGTCACAGTGGTAACAGCCTGATTGGCCAGCAACTAAAGGCCGGGTAACGTTTTCTTTCCAAGAAAACGGACCGGAAAATTTGAAATTTTCCGCTGTACCGCCCTGACACAAAAAAGGCCTCTGCGATATTTATCGCAAAGGCCTGATTGATTTAGGTTAAGCTGGATCAGCCTTGCTTGACTTTCTTACCCTTCAACGGCGCCCAAATGCGCTTATTTGTCAGATAAAGAAGAACCGACAGGATCAAGAGGATCATCACGCCAACAAATCCGGCCTGCTTTCGCGCCATCAACTTGGGTTCTGCTGTCCACATCAGGAAGGCCGAAACATCTTCGGCCATGTGATGCACATCATTAGCGTGCCCATCCCTGAATTCGACATGTTCATCAAAAAGCGGCGGTCCCATACTGATCCAACCACCCGGAAAGGCGGTGTTTTCATATAGGATTGAGCCAGCTTCTTCTTTCTCATGCCCGGTATAGCCCGTCAAAAGCGATGCGATATACTCTGCGCCACCCATACCTTTGAACATTTGGTTGATCCCAAGCCCATATGGCCCATGAAATCCTGCGCGTGCTTTGGCCATAACGCTCAGATCCGGGGCTCCTATTGCGGTATTCGCAGGAAAATGATCCACTGGAGTTGCTGGACGATAATCGTCAAGCTCAGCGTCAAATACCTCAAAGTTTTCCGCAGCATACGCCCGTACCTGATCCATCGGCAGCTCGGGTCCGCCTTCGTCAGCCAGGGTGCGCAAAGGCACATATTTCAACCCATGGCAGGCTGAACAAACCTCGGTATAGATTTGCAGCCCGCGCTGCAATTGGTTCTGATCATAGGTGCCAAATGGTCCCTCGAACGAGAAATCAACATCTTCGATATGCTGTTCACCGCCACCTGCCGCGATAACTGCGGCAGGGACAAGAGCCAGTGAAAGGGCTGTACTGATTGCGAGTTTCTTGAACATTGGTTCAGTCCTTTCTTATTCTGCCGGTGTGGATGCATTCGCATCCGAACCGTAATGAGAGTCAAAGTCTTCTTCGATCGTTGCGGGTGGTGCGTCCGGTTTTTCGAGCACGCCCAAAAGCGGCAGGATAACAAGGAAGTACGCAAACCAATAAGCCGACGCAATCAACGAAAAGCTGGCATATGGCTCTTCTGCGGGCATAGCGCCCAGCCACATCAATGCCACGAAATCAATCACAAACAGATAGAACCACCATTTGAACATTGGGCGATACTTACCTGACCGTACGTTTGATGTATCCAGCCATGGCACCAAAGCCATAACAAAAATCGCACCAAACATCGCCAGTACGCCAAAGAACTTGGCGTCGACAATGCCACCGGTCACAAACGACGCGATCTGAACGACCCAAACTTCGCTCGTGAAGGCGCGCAGGATGGCGTAGAACGGCAGGTAATACCATTCGGGCACAATATGCGCTGGGGTAACAAGAGGGTTGGCTTCGATATAGTTATCGGGGTGGCCAAGATAGTTCGGCATAAAGCCAACAACGGCCCAAAAGATCGTCAGGATCACGGCCAGCGCGAACAGATCTTTGATTACAAAGTAAGGCCAGAATGGAACAGTGTCTTTCTCGGCTTCTTCTTTTGATCCCCGGCGCACTTCAACACCAGTTGGGTTGTTGTTGCCGGTGGTATGGAACGCCCAGATATGAACGGCAACCAGACCAACAATCACGAATGGAAGCAAGTAATGCAGGCTGAAAAAGCGGTTCAGCGTGGCGTTATCCACCGCAGGTCCACCCAACAACCATGTCTGCAACGCCTCGCCAACGAATGGAATCGCGCCAAACAGGCCGGTGATAACAGTAGCACCCCAGAACGACATCTGACCCCAAGGCAGAACATAGCCCAAAAAGCCGGTCGCCATCATTGCCAGATAGATCAACATGCCGATGATCCATGTGATTTCACGCGGAGCTTTGTAAGATCCGTAGTACAGGCCACGGAAGATATGGATATAGACAGCGATAAAGAACAACGACGCGCCATTGGCGTGCAGATAGCGCAGCATATGGCCACCGTTCACATCACGCATAATGTGTTCGATCGACGCAAAGGCCAGATCGACATGCGGGGTGTAATGCATCGCCAATACGATGCCGGTCACAATTTGCAGCACCAGACAGAATGTCAGGATGATACCCCAAATCCACATCCAGTTCAGGTTCTTGGGTGTGGGAATCATAATTGTGTCGTAAAGCAGACCAACAACGGGAAGGCGGCTGTGCAGCCACTTTTCGCCACTGGTTTTCGGTTCGTAATGATCGTGTGGAATTCCGGCCATTGCGTTTCTCCCTATCCCAGTTGAATTGTTGTTTCGTCGACAAACCCGGCAAACGGGATCGGGAGGTTTTCTGGGGCCGGTCCTTTGCGGATACGACCAGCAGTATCATAGTGCGACCCGTGACACGGGCAGAACCAACCGTCAAAATCACCGGCTCCGTCGCCAATTGGTACACAACCAAGGTGCGTACACACGCCAACCATCACCAGCCATTCATCGGCAACGGCTCCGGGTGGAAGATCGGCACCGTTTTGGCCAGCAAATGGTGTAAGAGCCCGGTTATTATCAGTCGCCGGAGCGTCAGGATTCACGTTCTTGTTGCGCGCATTGGTGTCTGGCAAGTCTGCCACATCAACGGCGTTGGCCTCGGCAATCTCTTTCTCGGTGCGACGACGAATAAACACCGGCTTGCCTAGAAACTTGATGCTAATCTGGGTGCCAACCTCGACGTCTGCCACATCAACGCGGATCGACGACATCGCCTGTACATCCGCCGATGGGTTCATCTGATTGACCAGCGGCCAGACGGCTGCTCCTGTTACAACGACTCCAGTGCCAGCGGTGGCGTAATAGAGGAAGTCTCTCCGGGTGCCTTCGTGGTCTTCTGCGTGGGACACGAGGTTTGCTCCAATTTCAACGCCCATAGCGGGCAAACATGCAT
>JAHRVZ010000157.1 GCA_019090405.1 Paracoccaceae bacterium | reverse complement strand
GTAAATCGCTTCTTCATTCGTCCGTCCTTTTGTTGGATGGACTCTACATCATTCCGGAGGAGTTTTTGGGGAGCAGGTCAAGCAGGTCAAATCCGATACACGCGCTTGTGGTTCCAGCCATAGAAGCGCCTAAAACGGGACAAGCCGGACGCGCTGGCTGTACCTGACGTGCCGAACCATACATGGTCCATGGACTTCATGGCGGATCAACTGGCGGATGGGCGACCCTTCCGGGCGCTGAACGTGCTGGACGACTTCAACCGCGAGGGGCTGGGCATCGAAGTGGACTTCTCACTGCCTGCGGAACGGGTTGTGCGTAGCTTGAACCGGATCATTGAATGGCGCGGGCAACCGCAGATTATTCGGGTGGACAATGGGCCGGAATATGTCAGCGGCAAGCTCCCTCTCAGCGATGCAAGCATCGCCTGCCGGGCAGTGGATGACCTGGGCTGAGAAACGCGGCATCCACATTGAGTACATCCAACCCGGAAATCCGCAGCAAAACGCCTACATCGAGCGCTACAACCGCACGGTTCGGCAGGAATGGCTGGCTCAAATATCTTTGAAACGATAGAGGAGGCACAGGAACAGGCCACACAATGGCTCTGGACTTACAACAACGACCGACCCAACATGGGCATCGGCGGGATCACACCCGCCATGAAACCGAAAATGACCGCGTAATTCTACAGGCGGACCCCATTAAAAATGGGGGACTACCCCGGCACCAGTGACAATTGCGACCCTGCCTGAAAGGTCGATCATGATATTGTTCCCTTTATTCATCAAAATTTCTTGGGTCGCCGGTTGACTAGGAAAGGCGGGACATCAGGGATCGCCTATTGGCGGCGGGAACGCATAAACGCTGCCGCCATCCACTGTCAGCACCTCGCCGACGACATAATCGCCGGCCCTGCTCGCAAGGTAGACGGCTGCGGCTGCAATATCTTCTGGTCGGCCGACCCGGCCAGCTGGAATGGTCGAGACATAGTCCCCAGAGTTGTCGCGCGCGGCACGGTTCATATCGGACGGAAACGCGCCCGGAGCGATCGCCGAAGCGACTATATTGTCGTGGATAAAGCGCGCGGCCAGCCTCCGCATGAGGTGGTGGATCGCCGCCTTGGACGCCTGGTAACTGTAGCTTTCCCATGGGCTGACGCGCAGCCCGTCAACGGATCCGATGAACAGGACCTTGGCGGGCTGGTCCGGCCGGGCCGCCTTCTTCAAAGCCGGATGCAATGCCTGCGTAAGGAAGAACGGTGCCTTAAGGTTGACGTCCAGTACTTTGTCCCAACCACTTTCAGGAAACTCGTCGAAATCCGCCCCCCAAGAGGCACCCGCATTGTTGAGCAGTATGTCGAGGCCGCTTTCGCGCTCCGAAAATTCGGCAGCCAACGTCCTTGCGCCTTCGACGGTCGAAATGTCAGCCGGCAAAGCATGACAATCAGGGCCCATTTCCTCGGCGGCGGCGATGCACTGCTCGGCCTTGCGCGAGGAGATATAGACCTTCGCCCCCTGCGCCAGAAATCCTTCCGCCATCATCCTGCCAATACCGCGCGACCCTCCGGTCACCAGAGCGGTTCGCCCTTTGAGCGAAAATAATGATGCTACATCAAGCATAGGCCCCCCAATTCTAACGACATATTTCTCTTCCCCTCTCGAGAGGAACCGGCTCAATATAATCGAGCCAGTTCTATCCTGGCAATATGTTTTTTGGACAAATGTACCATTTTATCTTCCGGCGCATGCATGCCGGATCACGACTGAAAAATCTTTTCTGGCGCCAGAAAGCTCGGCCATGCCGGCCCCGGTTGTGATCGCGCGTATGAGCTTGCCAACAAAGAGCGCCTGAATGTCCAGAACAGCAGCCTGATCGATTTCGTGTCCCGTGATCTTAGCGATTCGACTCCGCCACGCGAAATGTTGATCGCTGAGAAATGAGGCCAGGACCGGTCGCAAGCTGGGGTTATAAGCAGCACTCATCCAGACCGAGTAGTAGCCGATATTCTCTTTGGACGTCTCGAATACCTCGCGCAGGAAAATCGCGGTTGTCAAATCGACGAGGCGTGATTCTGACATCGCAGAAGACAACGGATCGCCAAGCCCCTCGCGATAGCGCGCCTTGGCGCGTTCAAATAGTGATTGCTGCACTGTTTCCAACAACGCGTTGATCGTCGGGAAATAGTAGCTCGGACCGCTGCGCACCATGGTGCTCTTTTCGGCGACGGCCCGATAGGAAACCGCCGAGGCGCCCTCATCGACCAATATGTCAATTGTCGCCTGAACGATTCTTTCCCTGACTTCTTCCGAGCGCTGCGTACTTTCGGTGCTGGCCTGACCCGCCTTATCCAAAGAACGGGCCGCCTCTGTTTCGAGCTGACAGGCCAGGAGAGTTCGAAGATCGGTCCCGCCACCCAGCAACTCGTGAATTTCCGGCCGATCAAAGCCAAGCGGAAGCAGCAGGAAAATACGCCCGATGGCGCGGTCTACCGCTGCAGACACCCCCCTGCGGTGTGCGCTCGAAAGATGGGCGGCAATCTTGTACCAGATCGCGTCCAGTCGCGCGTACCAATCCTGTGCGAGAATCCGTCCGTTCTCGCTGCGCCCGCTATGCAGGATGATCTCGCACCAAGCCAGAGATCGCGTCCTTCCGCGCCCGCCCGCATTCAGCACGACGCGCGTCACCAGGTTTTCCAGACTCAAGATTTTTGGCTGCAACCCTTCGGAAATTTGGCATTCAAGCCGCTTGAAGTCCTCGAGATAGCCATCAAGCAAGGTACGCGACGCCTCGGCCAGAACCTCGCCCTTGGTCGTGTAATGATATGTGGTCGATGCAAGACTGACATTGGCGGCTTTGGCGACTGCGCGATGTGTCAGGCCTGCAACGCCGGATTGCGCAAGAACCGATATTGCACCGTCGGCAATGGCCTGACGAGTCTGAAGCGTTCTGGCCTGTACCGGCCGTTGTTGTCTTTGCTTGTTCATTCGTCGCCCGCCAGATCTTCCGGGCTGGCATTATCGTATAAGTCCGGTCGCGTCGACAAATCCGCCTAACCGCCGAAAACAGCTTCGGATGCATCAAGGCAGGTTGTGTCCAGTGACGCGCAAACTGAAAGCTGCGCCCGTGCGAGAGGAAGTTCGTAGCCATAGAAGTAACGACAGGCAACGATTTTTCCGTCATAAAAGTCCTGTTCGGCATCTGACAAGCCGGCCGCCGATACCTGTTTTGCAGCTACCAGTGCCTGACGTAACCACATCCATGCGATGACCACATGTCCAAAGGCATCAAGATAAAGTGTCGCGTTGGCCATCCGGCGGGCTGATTCGGTGCAATCAAGCAGTATCCGGGTCGTCTCGGACAAATCGGTCAGGCAGGCATCAAGCTGCGCCGCCTCTTTTTGCAGTTGGCCCTGTTTTTCAGCCTGAGATATGGTTTCACGCATCAGTTCGATGAAACGCTGCAGTGTTTGACCACCATCACCGTTGACCTTTCGGCCAAGCAGGTCTGCGCCCTGAATGCCGAATGTTCCCTCATGGATGTGGTTCAGCCGATTGTCCCGATAGAAGCGTTCGACGGGATAATCGCGCGTATAGCCGTATCCGCCAAGCACCTGGATCGCCCATTTGTTCGCCTCAAGACAATGCTCTGAAGGCCAGGATTTTACCACCGGCGTAAGAAGGCCAAGCATCTTTTCCAGCCACTTGCGCTGCTCTGGCCCCTCTTCGGTTGCCAGTTCATCAACCAGGGTTGCACAATAAAGGCACAACGCCTGCGCCCCCTCTACGGCTGCCTTCTGCGCCATCAGCATGCGCCGAACATCGGCGTGTTTTATTATGGGTACCTGCGGGCTTTGGGGGTCTTTTTGGTTTGCCAGCCGTCCTTGCAAGCGCGTTCTGGCGTAGTCAGCCGAATACAGATAGCCGCCAAGCGCAGACATCACCGACGCATGTCCGACGCCGATGCGCGCCTCGTTCATCATGTGGAACATGTACTCGATACCGCGATGCGGCTCGCCGACAAGGTAGCCAAGGCAATCCCCGCCCTCGCCAAAGTTCAGGAGGCAATTTGTGGTGCCGCGCTGCCCCATCTTGTGATTGAGACCGACCAGCGCAATGTTGTTACCAAGGCCAAGAGAGCCGTCTTTCTCCACGCGGCGCTTTGGAACAAGAAATAGCGAAATACCCTTGGTTCCCGCAGGCCCGCCAGGAATCTTCGCCAGGATCATGTGAACGATGTTGCCTGAAATCTCATGCTCGCCGCCGGAAATCCACATCTTGTTCCCGCGTATACGGTAAAACCCATCATGGCCTGGCGTCGCTGTCGTGCAAATATCGCCAAGGGAAGAACCCGCCTGGGGCTCCGACAAACACATTGTCCCGAACCAGCGCCCCGCAAGCATCGGCTGCAGAAAACGGTGTTTCAAGTCATCCGACCCGAACGCGTCAAGCAGATTGGCCGCAGCGATTGTTAGAAATGCATAGTTCGTCACCGCCGTATTGGCGCAACTGAACATACCGCTGACAGCCGTATGCAAAACCCACGGAGCCTGAAGGCCGCCGACCTCTTGAGCGAACGGCAGCGCGAAAAAACCCGCATCGGCATAGGCGGCAAGAGCCACGGCAGTGCTTTCGGGCAGGACGACTTGGCCATCAATGAACTGCGGTTCGTTGGCGTCGACTTCTGCCGCGATGGGAAGAAAATGCTCCTCTGCGATCTGCTGAGCAGTATCGAGAATTTGCGATATTGTTCCCCGGTCAAAGGCGGAATATCGCGGCTGCCGCGATATCCGCTCTACGTCGAGCAGCTCGAACAACACAAATTCCAGTTCACGGCGATCCACGATCATGGTTTGGCAATCTCCGGTATTGTCGTGATGCGAACGATAAGTCGTCTGTGACGGTATGTCGATATTTTTTTGTACGATTGTACAGTTTATTGCCAGATGTCCGGACAAAGTGGCGCGCGTTACCGCCAGCAGATCAGTCAGCCCGCTCAAATCTTTCGCGCAGTTCCCTTTTCAAAGTCTTGCCAGAGGCAGTCTTGGGCAACTCGTCAACGAACTCGATACGTTTTGGCACCTTGTAGCCGCCTAAATGATCGCGACAATAGGCCAATATTTCCGCATCCGACACTTGCTTGCTAGGCATGAGCACAATTGCGGCCAAAAGGGATTCGCCCCATGAGGCGTGGGAAACGCCAAGCACAGCAACTTCGCTGACATCCGGATGATGGCCAATCACATCCTCGACTTCACGAGGATAGATATTAACACCGCCGCTTATGACTATGTCTTTCTTGCGATCAACCACATAAACGAAACCCTGCTCGTCGCGGCGACCAAGATCGTCGGTATGAAGCCAGCCGTCGATAACGGTCTGCGCTGTTGCCTCAGGCATCTGCCAGTAGCCAACCATTATGTTTTTACCGCGCGCAACGATCTCGCCAATCTCGTCGGTCGCCGTTTCGTTGCCCTGAGCGTCGACAACACGAAGCTCGACACCTTTTAGCCCCTTGCCAATCGAGCCTACCGCGCGTTCATGATCGTCGGCCGTTAGCATGGAACAATGGGACGTTGATTCAGTCAGCCCATACGAGTGATAGAGCCGGTTGCCGAAATGCCGCTGGGCCTGCTGCAGGCGCGCGCCGGTGATTGCCGCTGCGCCATACGATATTCGTTCAAGCGAGGAAATATCGAAGGATCCGAAGTTCGGCAATTCCATCATCTGATAAAGCATGGTCGGAACAGAAAAGAACGCAGTCACCTTCTCGGCCTGGATGATTTCCAGCGCCCTGGAAGGATCGAACTGCCGTTCAAGGATCGTCGTGCCGCCATAGGTCAGGTGCATCAGGCTCCAGACTTTGGCAGCGTGATACATGGGGCTCATCTGAAGATTGACGCTTTCGTGTCCCGGCAGGAACACCGAGGCGACATGTTCAATATCGTTGATATAGTTCCCGTGACTAAGGGCGACCCCCTTGGGCTTGGATGTTGTCCCGCTGGTATAAAGCAACGTCGCCACCGAAGAATGATCAATAGCATCGGGTTTTGGCATGTCGGCAGGCACATCGGACCATTCAGCGAAACTCGTGCATCCGGTCAATACCCCATCGGTCACAACGATCTGCTTGAGCGACGCCACATCCCTGCGAACCACATTGATCGTCGGTTCATATTTTGCCGAGGCGATCAACAGTCGGGGTTGCGAATCCTGCAACAACAGGGCGTGTTCAGTCGGATGCAGGCGCCAGTTAAGCGGTACAATAATCGCGCCACAGCCGGTGATGGCAAAGTAACATTCCAGAAATTCAGGCACGTTTTCCATCAGGACAGCGACACGATCACCGGGCCGAACCCCCGCATTATGCAAAGCGCGTCCGACCGACGCGACACGATTGCGGAACTCCGCATGGGTGATGCGCCTGTCATCTGCGATGATCGCAAGTCTGTCATCTTCGATGCGCGGATTGTCAAAGATTGCGTCACGCAGGGTCTTGAATGTCACTGGATATGCCTTTCGCTGCTCGTGTTCCGCAAATCCCTAGGTGCGGCCATAGTGCTTCAACGTTTCACGGGCGATGATGATCTTCTGGATTTCGGTGGTCCCGGCGCCGATCTCGTGGTGCTTGGCGTCGCGATAGAAACGCGCGACGGGGTACTCCTCCATATAGCCATTTCCGCCGTAGATCTGAACCGCGTCAGACGACGCCTGCACAGCCATCTTGGACGAATAAAGCTTTAGTATTGACGCCTCACGCGTGACGACCTCGTCGCGCTCAACCGCGCGCATAAGGCGATACAGCATGGTCCGGGAAAGTTCGATCCCCATGGCCATATCGGCGATCTTTTCCTGGATGAGTTGATACTGGGAAATGGGCTTGCCAAATACCACACGTTCTTGCGCGTATTGAGCCGAAGCATCCAGACAAGCCTGAGCGATCCCGATGTTAGATGCCCCCTCAAGCACCCGCTCGACGTCCAGTGACTCCATCAAATAATGGAACCCCCGGTTCACCTCGCCAAGAATATTCTCGGCAGGTACGCGGACGCTATCAATAAAGACCTCGCCCGTAGGCGAACTTTTCATGCCAAGCTTGTCAAAAGGCTGACTCGTCGTCAGACCATCAGCGCCACGTTCAATAATAAACCATGTTCCGCCATTGATCTCACGATCTTTTCCTTCGGTGCGCACGATTACAAGAATGAAATCGGCCACCGGCGCGTTGGTGATAAATATCTTGTGGCCGTCGACGATGTAATCGCTTCCATCCTGTCGCGCATGGCTGCGTGCGCTCAGGGCATCAGAGCCTCCCTTTGGCTCGGTAATCGCCATCGAACCGATCTTTTCGCCCCGAAGGACAGGAACAAGATATTTCTGCTTCTGCTCTTCGGTTCCGTGACGCGCTATGGCCCTGGCGAAAAGCACGATGTCGGCAAAAATCGAAATATCAAGCCCGGCATTGACGCGCGCCATTTCCTCGCTGACGATCGCCCGGCTGGTGATGGTAAAGCCGCCCCCGCCATATTTTTCCGGGAAAAAGGTTCCCAGCAATCCAAGGCTTCCCATTTCACGCATCAGATCCATGGGCAGCGTACCAGTCGCCTCCATTTCAGGCGTAGCGGCCGCCACCTCATTATCCATAAAGCGCCGCGCCATCCGCTGAAGCTCGATTTCATCGTCAGTTAGGAAGTTAGTCGCATCAAGAGAATGCACTTGCAGTATCCGATCTTGGCTGAGTTAATGTTTAGGAAACCGCGAAAAGGCTACGCAGCCGTTCCACGTCTTTTTCTTCCATCCGGGTGCCGAAACCGGCCCGGCTGTATTCCGGGATCGCCAGCTTTTGCGTCAGGTCGACCCGCATTTCCGCGCTCTTAAGGCCGATGCTCAGGCAATCGAAGATTGGCACTTCGGTATCGCTCAACCGGGACAGGCCAATGGTTGAGGCAATCACGCTGAGACCCGCGCTTCCGATCACGATAGAGTTGGCGCCATCTTCTACCAATTGCGCCGCAACGCGCTCGATTTCCTTTCCTACCACTTCGGGGTTCAGAAAGCCGGTGGTGAACGCTTCTTTTGATGGAATACTGATGCGGCCGATGCCGGACAGGCGATCGCGCAATCCGGCAGCGCCAACCATCATGTCGCAATATTCCGACCAGGAACGATCTTCGACGGTCACAATACCAACCTTGTGTCCATATGTGCAGGCGAGATGAAGCGCCGCCTCCATCGGTCCAATGATCGGGATGCCGGCAATGCTGCGCGCTTCTGCGACGCCCGGATCACCGGAACAGGCCACCATCGCAGCATCGAATCCGTCCCGATCGGCTTCGATAAAGCGCTCGACGACATCGACCTTATTAAGGAGGGTCGGATATGCAAAGACAGTATCTGTCGCCCGCTTCAAATGACCGACAAAGCGATGAACAAGTTCAGTGTCGTCCCGTTTGATCCGGTTGAAATTTTTGTCGATCAAAGCCGCGTACGGCCCCGAGACTTCTTCGCAATTCACATGAACCACACATATTTTCATTACGCCTGTCCTTCTTTCTTTCTAAAGTTGCGCTCATGCGCCCTTGTAATTTGGAGATCTTTTTTCGAGAAATGCGGCCACGCCCTCGGTCACATCGTCAGAACGGAACAGTTCGCCAAAAAGCCCGGCCTCAAGCCTGAGCGCGTCGGACAAGCCCATTTGTGTGCCGAGGTTAACCGACCGCTTGGCCGCCGCAACCGCCAGAGGCGCGTTGGCATTGATCTGACTTGCAAGTTCCAGCGCAACATCCAAGGTGTCGCCGGCAGGCACCACTTCGTCAACAAGCCCGATCTCTTTCGCCTTGGCGGCATCAATCCGTTCACCGCTGAACAACATGCGCTTTGCGATACCAGGACCGACCAGTCGCGGCAGATACTGCGTCCCACCGGCGCCGGGAATAATGCCAAGCGTGACTTCAGGTTGGCCGAACACTGCCCGCTCATCGGCAATGCGGATATCGCAGGCCATCATCAGTTCACAACCGCCCCCAAGCGCCACGCCGTTGACGGCTGCGATTACCGGAACTGAAAGGTCCTGCAGTGCATTCTGCATACGCTGAATGCCAAGCGCATAATTTTCCGCCGTGGAACTATCGAGCGTCTGAAAGTAACTGATGTCGCCGCCAGCGACAAAACAGCGCCCTTCCCCCGTCAACACGAGCGAGCGCACCGATTGGTCACCCACCACCGCGGATTCGATCGCATCGTGGATTTCTTTCGCGACGGCAGGATGCAGCGCATTAACGGGCGGATTGGTGATTGTGATGATCACGGTCGCACCTGATCGATCAATTTTTACCCGCTTGCCATCCATATTCGTCTCCAATTTGTATTTCGCTTTATAAAAACGAACGATTGTTATTTTCTTGATTTCTCTTTCGCTGTCAAACACATTCGCTCATGTTGTGCATTCACATAGGTTGTGTTTGATCACTGTGATTACCCTTTACAAATAATTCACCACGCCGGAGTCAAAATATGGAAAACACAGGAAAAATCGCGATCGTCACCGGAGGGGCCGGAGGTATCGGCACAGCGACCTGCAGCAAGCTGGCCCGCGACGGCAATCACGTCATTGTCGCAGACCTAGATCCTGCGGCCGCCCAGCGGACGGCAAAGGTACTTACCGATGAAGGTCTTTCCGCCGAAGGCGCCGGACTTGACGTAACCGACCGCGCTGCATGCGAAGACCTGATTGCCGCAACCCAAAGCCGTTTGGGTTCACTGGATATTTTGGTAAATATGGCTGGCGTCGTGCGCAATGATCTGTTGGTGAAGGTGAAAGACGACGACTTCAGCTTGACCATTGCTTCGCATGTTGGCGGTACGCTCAACTGTATGCGCAGTGCCATTCCGGGCATGCGCGAACGCCGCTATGGCCGCATCGTCAACATGAGTTCCGTCGCGGTCCTCGGCACTGGCGGCGGCACGTCCTACAGCGCGGCCAAAGCTGCAATCGAAGGGATATCGAGAACGGCGGCACTTGAAACAGCCAACCGCGGGATCACTGTCAACTGTATCGCCCCCGGCCTGATCGACGCCGGAATGTTCCGGGCCGGCCAGAAGGAATATCAGGACGAAGGCATCGCCCGGACACCGATGAAGCGGCCAGGATCACCGGATGAAGTTGCGGCCTGCATTGCGTTCTTTGCATCCCCTGCGGCCAGTTTTGTCACCGGTCAGACGCTGTTTGCCTGCGGCGGGCTAAGTGTGGGATTCTGAATGACAATGGGGGACACGCGCGGCAATCGCATCTCGCCCCGCGCCTGAACCCCCAGTCGAGCGCAAGAGTCGCCGAAACTTTCCTTGAACAGGGCAGTTGTTCGATATTTAAGAGAACTTAAACAAAAAATAAGAGAGTCTCGATGCACAATAGTCACTTGGCAGGATCCGCAGAGATACCGACAGCACTGATCACGGGTGGTTCCGGCGCACTTGGCTCGGCGATTTGCGAAAGACTGGCTCAGGACGGTTATCGGCTATTCATAACCTATCGGTCTTCAAAGGCAGCGGCGCAAGCCCTGTGTGAAAAGCTGGCCGGTACCACGGAAGTGCATCTCGGCCAAATGGATCTATGCGACGAGGCGTCCATCCACAGATGCATAGAAGCGGCACCCGGGAAGTTTTCGCGATTTTCTACGCTGATTTATGCGTCCGGTGTAGACATCGATCAGCCGTTTATCTCCGACACCAAGGCGGAACAGTGGGATCAGGTGCTGAAGGTCGAGACGCTCGGCTTCATCCATCTCGTCAGTGCGGCCTTGCCGGTATTGCGCGCCAGCGGCAAGGGCAGCATCGTATCAATCGGCACCTTCGCCACACATCTTTACATGTCTGGCGATGCGCTCTCTGCAGTGCCGAAAGCCGCCGTGGAGATGATGACGCGGGCCGTCGCAAAAGAAGAGGGGCGTTACGGAATACGCGCCAATTGCGTTGCGCCGGGTATTATAAATGCGGGTCTGGGATCGAAGATGCAGACCGAGATCTATGATCCAGCGATATGGAATGCGCAGCGCAAGCGCGTTCCGCTCCGTCGTTTCGGGGAGGCGTCGGAGGTCGCCGAGGCGGTCGCATTTCTTGCTTCGGATCGTGCGAGCTACATTACCGGCCAGACCCTGATCCTCGATGGCGGTATGCACGTCTAACTGACTGCGCCGCTGAAAGAAATGGATGAGGCTTTCTATGCAAAGATGAGCTCACTTGATAAAGTCGTTTAACTTGTGAACAGAAAAAGTATCCGGTAAACTCGGGGCAGTTCATCCAGCTTGTGTCGCCATTTGGTATAGGCGGGGAATCAATCCTCTCAAAAAGGGAATATAAAAGATGCATGGAATGCCTGAATACGGACTTACCGACGAACAGAAGATGATGCGCGAAAGCGTGCTGAAGCTGTTGCAGCGCGTTCTGCCGGATAAAAAGATCCAGCAGCTCGACGAAGCGGGTGAGTTTCCCCATGAGGCATATCAAGAGCTCGCCGCCGAAGGATGGATGGCGTTGCCGTTTGAAGAGAAATACGGCGGAATGAATGCCAGCTACGCTGATCTGGCGCTTTTCATCGAAAGCATCGCCTATCACTGGAGCGGTATAAGTTCTGCTTACCTGACAACGGTAACGTTAGGGGGCGGCCATATTAAACTTTACGGCAACGAAGAACAGAAAGCAGAGTTCATTCCGCGGATCATCTCGGGCGAGATCAAGACGGCGTTTTCGCTGACCGAGCCGGATGCAGGGTCAGATGCCGCAGCGATCCGGACCCGCGCAGTACGGCGTGGCGATGAATGGGTAATCAATGGCAGCAAGGTCTTTACGACCGGTGCCCATGTCGCCGATTATCTAGTCGTAGCAACCAAAACCGATCCGGATGCTAAACATCGTGGGATTACCCAGTTCATCGTCGATACGAAACAGAAAGGCGTAACAATCCGTCCGTTGCGTCAGTTGGGGCGTCGATCGGTACACACGAACGAGGTATTTTTCCAAGATGTCGTGGTGCCTGCGCGTCATATGCTGGGCGAAGAAAACAAGGGATGGCACAATCTGATGCGTGGCCTGAACCTTGAACGGCTCATTATCGCAGCCACCCATTGCGGGAATTGCCAGAAGATTATCGACTATGTGAAAGCCTATGCGGTAGAGCGTAAACAGTTTGGCCAGCCGATCACCAAATTTCAGGCAATCGCGCACAAATTGGCGGATATGCAGATCATGGCCGAACAGGCCCGTTTGATCACCTATAAAGTCGCCAAGATGATGGATGAGGGGCATCAGCCAGTCCAGGAGACCGCGATGGCCAAGGTCATCGCGACAGATAACAATGTCAGGGTTGCTGACCATGGTATGCAGATCATGGGCGGAGCGGGATACATGATGGATCACCAGATGCAGATGCATTATCGCGACTGCCGCATTGGCCCGATTGGCGGTGGGTCCAATGAAATCCAGAGAACCGTTATCGCGAAGACTATGGGGCTTTGATCTAGTTTACGCGCGAGTGTTTAAACGACTACCGGTTGGTGCCGGTAGTCGTTCGATCCCGGATGATCGTAAATATCAATCTGCCTTGGGGGCTTTCATGTAGATCAAAGTGATAAACTGTCCTGTCTGGACCAGTTGCCCTTTTTGATTGATCAGGTTCATCTCGCGGATAAGAACCCCGCGGTCGGGTTTCGAAGTCGGCCTTAACTCGGCGATGATCATTTCCAGATGCACCGTGTCGCCCGGATAAATAGGGGCGGTGAATTTCCACTGCGACTCTAGAAATGCGATGGTAGAACCGTCAAACAATCCGGTGCGATTGCTTAGCCCAGTTGCGACCACATAGCCCAAAGGACCATGCGCAATCCGTCCGCCAAACTGGGTTTCCGAGGCGAAAATCTCATCTGTATGCAGCGCGTTATAGTCGCCCGACAAGCCCGAAAAGGCAACGATGTCGGCCTCTGTGATGGTGCGGCGCGGGGTGACGAACTTGTCACCGACCTTGAGGTCTTCAAAGTACTTAGGCATGGGGCTTGTCCTTAGAATGTTCGTTTGCGGCGATTTGTGGAACGATCACCGCGTCAACGGCGACCGCGCTGTCACCGCGCACCAGGATTGGGTTCACATCAAGTTCAGCCATCAAATCGTCGGCATCGGCTACGAATTCTGATATCCGTGCGATCTGATCCGCCAACACATCAAGATCAACCGCAGGGCTTCCACGATAGCCCCGCAACAATGCGGCCCCCTTCAATTCAGTCAGTTTTGCCAGAACCTGATCCGGTGCCACAGGTGTCAACGCAAAGGCCACGTCCTTTAACAACTCGACATATACCCCGCCAAGCCCAAACATGAGAACCTGACCCAAGCCCGGTTCGTATTTTGCACCAACAATGATCTCGGTTCCCGGAGCCACCATTTCCTGAATAACCACGCCCTGCACATTTGCATCCGGAAACTGTTTGCGTGCGAGGGTTGTAACCAAATCAAATGCTTCGCCAACGTCTTCAGAGGTTTTAAGATCCAAAACCACTAAACCGGCATCGGTCTTGTGCAGGATGTCTGCAGATTCGACCTTGAGAACAACAGGAAAGCCAATGGCCTTTGCTGCCAGTATGGCCTGCGCGCGGTCCGCCGCGAACTGGTCTTGGGTGGTCCTTACGCCATATTCCTGCAGAACGAGTTTTGATTCGCGTTCATTCAGCGCCCTATTATCGCGCGCCGCATCCTTTAACACCGGGCGGACCACATCAAAGGCTTCGGGGCGGGACAACCGTGGCGCTGGCCCTTCAAGACGTTTGATTCGCAACGCATCACGCCATTTCCAGGCATGAATGGCCTCCATCGCGCGCGTCATCGACCGGAACAGCGATACGTTCTCGTCATTTTCGTAAATGCGCGCGGCCGGGCAATCCAACGCTTCGTTCATCCAGGCCACAACGACGGGAATCGGGCTAGTGCGGGCTGCTTCGCAGATCAGGTGGGCGCGCTGCTCAGCCACGATGTTTTGCGCATATGGGACCGCGATCAATAGCACCGAAAACCCCGGCTCATTGCACAGCGTTGCGACGCAATCGCGAAATAGCGCCGGATCGCGCTGCGCTGCGGCAGTGATATCCAATGGGTTGCTGACCGTGCCAAAGCTGGGCACAAGGGCGCGCAACGCGCTTTGGCTTTGTTCTGATAGTTGCGGAAGGTCGACCCCGGCAGAATCTGCCTTGTCTACTGCCATGACCGCCAGACCGCCCGAGGTTGTCATCACCCCAAGTCCCCCCGCACCAGGTGCAGGCGATTTGCTCAGGAACTGAGCGATTTCCGGCATTCCTTCGAGGCTGTCGACCTGGATCAGCCCTGTTTCTTCAAACAAGGTCTGATAGGCCTCGATCGACCCGACCACCGCGCCGGTATGCGAACGGATCACCGCATGGCTTTTGTCAGACTGGCCAGTCTTGCAGATCACGATTGGCTTGTTCTTTGCCAATGCTCGCAGGCCCAGTTCACGCATCCGCGAGCCGGATTCCAATCCTTCAAGAAAAGTGACGATCACCGAGGTTTCAGGATCATCAAGCATATAGTTCATCAGATCGCAGGCATCCACATCGCAAGAATTGCCTACTGCAAAAAAATGACTGAACCCTATTCCGCGGTCCATTGCCTGTAGAATGCCATAACCGATACCGCCGCTCTGGGACACCATCCCAATCGGGCCGCGCACCATATCACCGGGCGCAAGACCGCCAATGAAATGCATAAGCGCACCCGTGCCGAAATTCAGCAGACCCGCACAATTAGGCCCGGCAATCCGAAGCCCCGTGTTCCTGGAAATCTCGGCCAGGCGCGCCTGAGCAAGCGCGCCTTCTTCGCCGGGCATCTCGGCAAAGCCCGAGGCGTAGATGACGACCCCTCCGACGCCTAGATCGGCACAGGTTTGCACCATCGGCACAACTGCATCGCTGGCCACACAAAGTATCACGCAGTCCGGAACCTGTGGAATCGCATCAAGTGATGGATAGCAGGAAACCCCGTCTATTTCCTGGTGCTTGGGATTAACCGCGCAGACCTTGCCGTCGAACCCGGCGAGGTTTTCCAACGTGCGCTTTCCGAAAGAACCCGGAGTTGGCGAAGCGCCGACCACGGCAATGCTGTCAGGCTGCACCAGACAACGCAATTGTTCAGGGGTATGAAGCGGACGATCAATCATTTTGTGCCGTGGCCTTCTGCTTCGACAAAGCCGAAAAATGGCCCGTCTTCGTACTCCATCCGCCCGACCGCGACCGGCATCGAAACCTGCAGTCGCTCTTGCGGTATCAGCAGACGCGCGCCAATGCGCAATCTTTCGGGCGTATCAACTATGCCAACCGCATACGGCGTTTCATGTGCAAAGATACTGGGGGCGGCGTGGATGATCGTATAAGAATAAATCGTGCCCCGGCCCGAGATTTCTTTCCATTCCACATTGGCACCCATACATGCCGGGCAAATGGGCTTGGGGGGAAAGGTTGTTTTCTGGCAGTCGGTGCAGGTGGTGGTCTGAAACCGCCCTTCAGCAATACCATCCCAGAAGGTTTTGGTAAAACCAGAAGTCCGGGGCGGATAGGGACGGTTGCCCGTCATGGGAATTACATGCTCGATCATGCGGTCTCCAGTACATGTGTAAGCGCCGCGTTATAGTTTCCCAATTCGCAACACATTAAGCCAATTCGCGCGCCGTCAACTTGCCGGGGGCCGGCCTGTGATGTCAGTTGCTGATACAGTTCCAAGGCATTGTAGAGTGGCGTCAGACGCGCCGGATGACCACGCGACTGGCAGCCACCGGATGTATTGATCGGAATCCGCCCGCCAAGTGTGGTCTCGCCCGCCTCGGTCTGTTCGGCACCTTTGCCTTTTTCCAGCAGACCAAGTGCTTCGGCCACAAGAATTTCGACGATCGTGCAAGGTGCGTAAACTTCGGCGATATCAATCTGATCCGGCGTCAGGCCGGCATCGTCATAAAGCGCCTTGCCTGCCCGTCGGGCCGCATCAAAGGCGATCATGTCCGCAGGCGCGTCGGCAATCTGGTGCACCCCTTCGTGATAGGACCCTCGGCCCCGCAACACGACATAGGGCTGACCGCTTTGTTCGGCGACACGGCGCGAGGCCAGCACCAGACAGACGGCACCATCCGAACGCGGCGGTACATCCAAAAGCGACAACGGATGCACAATGGGCTTGGAGGCCAGGACATCCTCGATTGTCATCGGTTTTCTGAACTGCGCCAGCGGGTTCAACATCGCATGTTTGCGGTTCTTCACCGCAACGCTTGAAATCTGTTCTCGGGTCGCGCCGGTCTCGTGCATGTAGCGCACGGCATCCATCGCATACCAAGAGATCGGCGTGAATCCAGCAGGGGCCTGAAAATCCACATCGCCGGTCGCGCGCATCGTATAGTTCATGTGTTCGGTGGCAGGTACAGCGGTTTCAAGATTAACGCCAAGCGCCAATGCCACTTCGGTCCTGCCGAGGCGAACTTCATCAACAGCCCGGTCGAAAACCAGCCCACCGGTCATCCCGTTCCCCAGGATTTCCATGACCGCCCCTTCGCACTTCATGCCGAGATATCCGGCCATGAACGTCGCAAAGTATTTCTGTTTTGTGTAAATGTGAGGCTCGGCGAAAATCATCGCGCCGACCTCTGTCTTGCTGACGTTCGCCTGTGCGAGCGACTGTCTCACCACTTCTGAAAGCAGTTCGTGTTCTAATATCTGGTCGGGGGCCTCCGGCCGGGATTGAATTTTCCCGACCGGAACTGCCGACGCAGCCAGCAGCGTGACCTCATTCATTGGTTAGTCTCCATTAGTGTTACGGCTGAACCTTCGAGTAGATTTCGCGAAGCAGTACTTCTTCGTACTTATCGGGGTCATCACCGAATTCGGCGCTCAGGCCTTCCCACTTGGCCTTGTTTTCGATGAGCGTCGCAATGATTTCGCGTGCGTTTTCGACACCACGGCCTTCTGCAATAGTGGCAACGAGTTCAGCCTCGTTGGTCTTATAGGCTTCAAGCTTTTCGAGCAGCACGTCATCGGGCGCCAGAAACGTTACACCCTTGTCGACCGCCATTTGCCGTGACTCAACGCTTTCAGGCAGGTAACCGCGAAAGATCTCGCCCGACATTGCGATCGGTGCATTGGTGATCAGTGCTGATCGCTGGTCTTTGCTCAGCTTGTCCCAGGTGCTTTTGGAATAGACCACATAGCCACCGCCGTGGAATGTACCCATCGGAATATCGACGATTGTGTCGACCTGTTCGATAAGTGAAAGCTGTTTCAGCCATGCAATCGCACCAAGAGCGCAATCGGCCTGGCCCCTTTCGAGCGCCTGATAGACTTCTGACGAAGGTAGATTGACCGGCACGCCTCCCAGCTCGCTGATCCATTTACCCCACGCGCCGACAGCGCGGACTTTCTTGCCTTTGATGTCGGCGCTGCTTTTCAGTTCGCCCTTGCACATCAGATAGTAAGGCATTGTGGCATAAGGTGCGACATAGGCTACGCCGTTCTTATCCCAATCAGCCAGGCAATCGGGGCAGTCCAGAAGAACGGTTTCAGCCACCGCCGCCGCCATGACAGCAGAGTTTTCACCGATCAGCGCCATCTCGGACAGCATTGAATCGCGGGGAAGGTCGCTTGGTGTATAGAGCGTCACGACAAAACCACCATCGGCGAGTCCGTCACGCAGGCCGGGCAGCATGGCCTTGGCCCCGAGCAACGCACCGCCTGTCACCAAATCAAAGGTTAGTTCATTGTTCGTGGCTTTAGTAACCGCATCAAAGTACGGACCATATCCGAATTGGTTTGCCGCGTTCGTTGGTGGCTGATAATTTGCATAGAGAAGCTGGCGGGCGTCCCCTGCGTGCGCAGTCGATGCCGTCATAAGCGTCAGGCTTGCAGCCAAGCCCACGCATGTTGTTTTTAGTAGTGTTCCGATCATCTTTTTTCCTCCATTAAGATACGGTTAGCGTTAGTAAAGCCTTATCAATTTCATTTTCTAATTAACCATCAGATTAGGAATGAATAGGGATATTTGCGGGAATAATATCAGAATAATAAGCGTCAGAATTTCAACGGCAACGAACCAGCCTATTCCGCGAAAGATGGTGCTCAGCGGTATGCTGTTACCAACAACGCCTTTGATCACGAAGACATTCATCCCTATGGGCGGCGTGATCAAACCGATTTCGATCAGCTTGATCATGATGACGGCGAACCAGATCAGGTCGATATTCGCAGCCTCGATAAGCGGCAGCGCGATCGGCAGCGTGATCAACAAAACGCCCATGGGGTCGAGAAACATTCCCAGAATGATGGTGAAAACCGCGATGGCGAACAGTACCATCGTCGTGCTCAAATCCATCGCGATGATCTGAGAGCTGATGAACCGGGGAATGCCGCTGACCACGACAAAGCGGGTTAGCAAGCTGGCGCCAATGGCTATCAAAAGGATCGAGGAGGTCGACAGAACTGTTTCACGAGCAGCATCCATGAATGCCTTTTTTCTGGACCCGCGCCGCAAGTGCACGAACGCCACGATAGCCATGAGCGCGGCACCGATACCGGCGGCCTCACCCTCGGTGGCGAGGCCCGCATAAATCGTCACGACGACGCCGACGGCAACCGCCACCACGGGCCATACTTCTTTCCCAGAGGCAAACCGTTCTTTCCAGGACGAAGCATCGACCGCCGGGGCGAGCTGATCATTGAATGAACAGCGCAGAACGATCATGGCGGAATACATAAACGCCGTCAGCAAACCGGGAAGAATCCCGGCCATCAAACACATGCTGATCGATTGCTCGGTAAAGACGGCATAGAGTATCATAAGGATGCTGGGTGGAATCAGAGAGCCTATTGTTCCGGCCGCAGCGACAGAACCAGCCGCCAGCCCGGCATCGTAACGCGCCTGAAGCATCTCGGGTATGGCGATCCGTCCCATTGCGGAAGCCGTCGCCAGGCTAGAGCCGCTGACGGCTGCAAACATGGCGCAGGCCATGGTGGACGCCACCGCCAGCCCACCAGGCAACTGCCCCAGCCAAGCCTTCGCCGCCCTGAACAAACCGGACGTCAACCCCCCGTGGTAGGCGATCGCGCCCATCAGCAGGAACATCGGTATTGCGGTCAAACCCCAACTCGCGGCAAAATCGTAGGGCAAGTTCCTAAGTGCACCATAGGCAGAATCAAAGCCGCGGATGGCCGTCAGCCCCAGAAAGGAAACAAGAGCAAGCGCCAATCCAACGTGCATTCTGAGGAACAGCAGGACCACAAGTCCTCCCAAACCGATGAATCCAATAGTCACGTTCATCATGGCTTAGGGGCCTCCTTTGATGCTGCTGATTTTAATCTGTAAAAGCACATTCTACGCCGCAAAAACCCGGCGCTTGATCTCTGGGAGCCGTGTGATGAGTGCCACGAGAAACAAGGTGAAACCCAAAGTTACAATCCACCGTGTGGGCCACACCGGCAAATCGAAAAATGGGCCGCTTGCGACTGCACTAATGCGGGTTTGAGTGATTGCCTCGTGAAAGGTCGCAACTGTAATCAGTGCGACAATACCGATTGACAGAAAGCCCGAAATGAGTTCGGTGACTGCCGAAGATCGGGGGCCGATCATCTCGGCGAGCAGCTCAACCTTGGTATGGCCGTCGGCCAATTCGACACTGGCCAATGGCAAAAAGACGAGCGCCACGAGATAGTAATAAGCGACGATTTCGATAGTCATGGGAAGCGGTTGATTAAAGATATACCGCCCTATTGCCTCGGCGCAGACGTGCACCACCATCAGCACGAGCGCCGTGCGAGCAGCTATTTCACCGCCAGCCGAGATCTTTTTCACAGCAGTATGAAAAGCCAATTGATCCCCCCGTCCGTCTGACTGCGCGCTTACCCATCGCCAATAAAACGAGCGTGAATACTCACAGTTAAACTTCTTAACTTCTTAACTTCTATACATAGTTACGTTTGTTTATTTCAAAGAACAAGTGCTTTTTGATCGAAGCCAAACTCGAGGCTGCCAGGCCGACAGTGGAGCCAAGGCAGCGTAGAGCATTCCCGGCGCATCTGGGAAAGCGTGTTCGTCGTTAAACAGATTGAGCGATCAGAGCGGCTTGAGTTTTGGAGGCTCTGGTTCGATTGTGTGATTGATTGCACCGTCTGGTTTTGATGTTGCAAGCGGTGTCTTTTTTGACTGGTCTTGTCACGCTTGGACCTGTCACGCTTTCGTGGGTCCAAACGTAGCTGATATTGCCTGCATATTTCTGGTCGGGTTGATCTGCAGAGAAGTCACGATCCAGGTTTGCCGCAAAATGAATAAGGCCGCCGTTTCAGCTATCATGCGCAAACTTCTTGTACTTGCGACGCTCTATTGCGCGATAGCCGGAAATGGACTGAGAAAAACGGCTTGACCATTACGGAGACTCCTCCTGCCAGTCAGGAAGGGTAAAGCAGAAAACACTAAATCAAAACGGTTCAGTTTTCAGGGGGCAGAGAAATAAACGGACCGGCCAGTGAAGAAGCGGATCACAGACGGGCAGTTCATTCAGTTGACCAAAAACTGAAAGCTGGAGTGCGGTCAGCCGATGTGTGTGGGCGCGACTGTCAGATTACGATTCTCGTTTGATCCTGAACACAACCAGATATAGCGCAGGAACAAATGTCAGCGTGATAAACGTGCCAGCAATGATCCCGCCCATAAGCGCAAAAGCCATCGGACCCCAGAAAACCTGGCTTGATATCGGGATAAGGGCCAGACTGGCCGCAGATGCCGTCAGTACAATCGGACGGGCGCGGGTTTCCGTGGCTTCAAACACCGCATCCCAGGCCTTTACCCCATTCGCGCGCAAAGCCTCGATCCTGTCTACCAGAATAATCGAGTTGCGAATCAGGATGCCACCCAGCGCTAAAACACCAAGGACCGCCACAAACCCCATCGGAGCCTTGAACAACAAGAGCGCAGCGACAACGCCAATCAGACCCAAAGGGGCAACAGACAGCACGATAAAGGCATTGCGGAAACTCTGCATCTGCACCATCACAAGCGTGATGATTATGAGCACCATCAACGGGGCCACGGCAGCAATCGGTCCTTGGGATTCAGTGCTTTTTTCAACCGCCCCCCCGACTTCGATCAGGTATCCGGGGGGAAGTGTCGCGCGGAACGCAACAATGCGGTCGGTTAGATCCTTTACGATCGTTGCAGGCTGATCCTTTGTGGCAACAGCGGCTTCGACCGTGACAGTCGGCATACGGTTCCGTTGAACAACCACAGGCTGTTCGGTTTCAAAACGAAAATCAGCCACGCTGGAGAGCGGAATGGTACCACCTGTCGCGGTATTTAGTTGAAGATTGAACAAAGGCTCGATGGACCGCGCGGCCTCACGGCTGCCGCGTGAGATAATATCTACCAGATAGGTTTGATCCCGCAGCTTGGTCACGGCAGCACCATCATAGATCATGTTCAGAGAGGTGGCGATGTCACGCGCGGTTAGGTTAAGCTGGCGCGCCTTATCCTGCAAAATATCGACCCGGATCACACGCGCAGGTGCGTTCCAGTCCAGGGCAATGCTCTCTAGCCGGTCGTCGCTGGCAACCACAGCCGCCATTTCCCGACCCAGATCCCGGACTTTGCTAATCTCTGGTCCAGACAGACGGTATTGTACGGGCCGCCCGACGGGGGGGCCGATATCCAGCAGCTTGACCAGCACATCCGTGCCCGAAAATTCCGCGCGGGCCGTCGCATTCAACTCTGCCCGCAGCGTATTTCGTGCTTCGATGGATGGTGTCTGAATGATGATTTGGCCAAAATTCGGAGCTGGGGATTTTGGTTCCGAAGGTAACAGGAATCGGGGCGCGGAACGTCCTACGTAGCTGGACCAATACTGGACTTCGCTGCGTCCCTTCAGGTGCTCTTCCATTTGAGAAACCTGCGAGGCGGTCTCTTCGATCGAGGCATTTTGCGACAGCGTCATGTCAATCAAAAGTTCGGTGCGATCAGAGCTGGGAAAGAACTGTTGCTCGACATAGCGCATGCCATAGATCGAGACTGCAAAAGCAGCAACCGTCAGGATCAGTGTGGGCCAGCGCGCCCACATAACGCCGCGCAAGACACGGTGAAAGCCCCGCATCAAAAACCCCGGCCCCGAATGCTTGTGTCCCAGATCCTTGGGCAGGAACGTCACTCCCAGCAACGGGCTGAACAATACAGCCACAATCCAGCTGACAAGCAACGACACGGCAATAACTACAAACAGCGAAAAGGTGAATTCGCCGGCCGCTGAGCTGTTCAACCCGATCGGAATGAACCCGGCAACTGTGACCAAGGTGCCCGTGAGCATTGGAAACGCAATCGTGCGCCACGCATAAGAGGCCGCTTCGCGTCGCCCGTCGCCCTTTTCAAGTCGGAAAATCATCGTTTCCACGGCGATCATCGCATCATCAACCAGCAGACCAAGCGCAATAATAAGTGCGCCAAGTGAAATCCGCTGCAGGGTAAAACCGGTATACTGCATGATCACAAACGTAATTCCCAATGTCAGCGGTACCGCCATTGCAACCACCAGACCAGCGCGCAGCCCAACCGCGACCAGGCTGACCAGCATGACAATGCCGACTGCCTCGATCAACGCTTTGGTGAAGTGACTGACAGCTTCGTCGACAATTGCGGGCTGGTCGGACACTTTGTGAATTTCTACGCCGATCGGCAACTGCGACTGGGCGTTTTCAATCACATTGTCCAGTTCCTTTCCAAAGGCCAGAATATTGGCGCCGGTGCGCATTCCTACCCCAAGACCAACCGCCTCTTGTCCGTTAAAGCGGAACAGTTCGGCGGGCGGGTCTTTATACCCGTGGCGGATAGTGGCCACATCGGTCAGGCGGATAAAGCGATCATCAAAGATCAGATTGATGGCCTCTAGGCTTTTGGCGCTTAGGAATTGCCCGCCGACGCGCACCAGAACCTGTTCAGGACCCGAGTCGATAACACCAGACGGCACGATGGCATTCTGCGCGGCAAGCGTTGCCTGAACCTGTTCCAGACTGACACCAAGCGAGGCCATTTTTTCCGGTGAGAAATCCAGATAAATCACCTCTTGGCGGTCACCGAACACAATGACATTGCCTGCATCGTCCAGTTGCTGCACGTCACGGCGGACATCTTCGATCAGGTCGCGTACTTCGCGCGGGGAAAATCCGTCAGAGGTAAAGGCGTAGATATTGCCGAACACGTCTCCAAAATTGTCGTTGAAATGAAATCCGGCAAATTCGGGCGGAAATTCACCGCGAATATCGCCCATCATGTTACGCACCCGCTGCCAGGTCAGGTCAATCAGCGGGCCGCGTGTCGTGGCCTTAAGATTGACATAGACGATGGTGCGGCCGGGCCATGTGATGGATTTGGTATAGTCAAGTTCGTCCACTTCCAGCAGCTTCTTTTCGATCCTTTCGGTCACCTGATCCAGCGTTTCCTGCACTGTGGCACCGGGTAAGACCGCCGAGATAACCATAGTCTTGATGGTGAAATTCGGGTCTTCTTCGCGGCCGATATTGATATAAGACATGGCACCCGCAAGCATGCTGATGATCATCAGGTACCAAACAAAAGACCGGTGCTGCAAAGCCCAGTCAGACAGGTTGAAACGATCTTTCATTGACGCACACGCGGGCCAACGATTTGCCCGTCCTTGATCGAGTTGATACCTTTGACGATGACTTCTTGTCCCATGTCGATACCCGAGGTTATCAGCACACGATTGCCCAGATCCTGGCCAAGAGTGACCGGCGCCCGGCGCACCATTCCGTCCGGACGTGATACCAGCCAGACATGTGGCCCGTCCTTATGATTTAGAATGGCCGAGATGGGCATCACGATGGCGCGGCTACCGTTGCGTGGCGGCAAGACACGAACCAGCGCGCCGATGCGAAACGCGGGGGGTGGATCAATAAGTGAGAAATGAGCCCGCCGGGTGCGCGTTTGGCTGTCTGCGACCGGATCAATGGATTCCAAGCGGATTGCGGCAACGGTATCACGCACTGCCAGCAATTTTGCTTCGAATTCAGAATTTCTGGGAAGTGCCGCCAGTTCGGCTTCGCTGAAGTCAATTACAACCTCGCGGTCCTCTGTCCCCGCAAGGCGCACAACTGCCTGACCGGTTGATACCGCCGTTCCGGCTTCGACCAGAACGGACGTAATTACTCCATCAAAGGGCGCATATAGTGTCGCGGCGTTCAGCAAATCTTCGGCCCGCTTAAGGGCAGCCTGCGCCTGCGCAAGCCGGGCGCTGGCTGCGGCATGTGCACGCTCGGCGTCTTCGAGACGCGACTGGCTTTCCACTCCACGTTCAACCAGTGTCCGTTCGCGCTCCATCGTGTCGCGCTCCGAGGCAAGCTGGTGGGTTGCAACAACCACACCGGCACGCGCCGCCCAGACCCCGGCCTCGAGTGATTCTGGATCCAGTTGAGCCAGAATTTCACCCTGGTGCACGGGATCTCCAAGACCGACCGTGCGGGTTGCAATAGTGCCTGATACGGGAAACCCAAGATCAACCTCGACCCGAGCAGATACTATACCTACATAATCTCGCGATGAATCGACGGTTTCGCCGGCTATCTGACTGACCACTGGGCGTAATGGTTCAGAGTGTTCAGGAGACTTCTCAGCATGGCCCGCCCGGGCC
>JAHRVZ010000156.1 GCA_019090405.1 Paracoccaceae bacterium | reverse complement strand
GAAACCATAACAAAATAGAGCGCTACCGCGCATTTTAATTTATCCAAACCGAAAAGCGCCGCCCCTTTTAGTTGGGCGGCGCTTTTGCAGCATTTCAGTTTTGACAATAAAGAACTTTGAAATCCAGCTCACTACACTTATTCGTTGTCTGAATTTTCAAAGGATTGAGAAATATGAAACCTATGCTTGTTTCCGCGCTTATTTATGTGCTTGCAAATGCGGTTGGGCTTTTGCTGGCAATAGTGTTGCTGGATGGCTTTAGTATCTCGCCGTTCGCGTTTATTTGGGCCATTCTGTTATTTTCGGTGATCGAAGCGGTAGCCGAACCATTGATCACGAAACTGTCTCAAAAGAGAGTCCCAGCAATGCAGGGTGGTGTGGCGCTTGTGACCACATTTCTGGGGCTAATGCTGACCGAAATATTTGTTGATGGCATGGTTATTGGCGGGTTGGCGAATTGGCTTGCCGCGACATTGGTTGTCTGGCTTGGCACGCTGATTGCAACTTTGGTTCTACCAAGGGTGGTTTTCAAATCAGTGATGAAGAACAAAAAGTTGAATAACTGATTGGGCTGTTGGGTTCAGTTAACTCGCGGCCTCCAAAGCTGTGATGATCGCTGAGAAATCCGCAGATTTCAGGCTGGCACCACCGACCAGTGCACCGTCTACGTTGGACACGTCAAAAATGTCACCCGCATTTCCCGGATTGACCGAGCCGCCATAAACGATGCGCACTGATCGCCCGACTCCGGGACCAAAGCGGCGTTCCAGACGGGCGCGGATGAAATCATGCACTTCGCCGATTTGGCTGAGTGAAGGGACATGCCCTGTACCAATGGCCCAGATCGGTTCATATGCGATCACCAGATCATGGCCGGTTGCTGCATCCGGGACTGAACCGGACAGCTGGCCACCTATGATATCAAGCGTATTGGCGGCCTCGCGCTCGGTCAGGCTTTCGCCCAGACAGACAATTGTGGTCAGGCCGTTGTCCATCGCGATACGGGCCTTGGCGCGGACGGTTTCGTTTTGTTCATTGTGATCCTGACGGCGTTCTGAATGGCCGACGATGACATACCGCGCCCCGGCATCTTTCAGCATTTCGGCGCTGATGTCGCCGGTGTGGGCGCCTTTTGGATCGGTGTGGCAATCCTGACCACCAATCTGAATAGCCGTGTCAGCCACAACCTGTGTGGCGCGATGGATCAGCGTTGCGGGCGGGCAGATAAGGATGTCCGAGGTTGGTTTGGGATGCGCGATTGCCAATTCCGACAGTTCTTGCAAGGCGGCACCCGTGCCATTCATCTTCCAATTTCCGGCGGCGAGTTTTCTGCGCATGGGCGGTTCCTTAGTGCGGTTCTATGGGGATGAATGCCAACGCCAGAATAGTCGCTGGCGGATTATCAGCCATTCACGTCTGTGGCGTTAAATCAGCGTCAAATTTGATCGATTCACCACATCCACAGGCCTCGGAGACGTTCGGATTGTTGAATTTAAACCCGGATTCCAGCAAAGCCACTTCGTAGTCGATTTCGGTGCCAAACAAAAACATCTGAGCCATGGGAGCAATCATCACCCGCGCGCCATCCTGTTCGACGATTTCGTCATGGGGGTCGGTTTCGGTGACATATTCCATGGTATATTCCATGCCCGCACAACCGCCTTTTTTGACGCCGATACGCAGGCCGGAATGGCCGTCTTTGTCCATCAGCCGCGCGATCTGGGATGCCGCGCGCGGCGTCATTGTGACGGCTTGTTTGCCGGGAATACCAAACATATGGGCGTCTCCTTTGATCTTAATCTAAGACCGCGGCTGGTCTGGCTCAAGGGGTTACATAAACCCCAGTTCAAGGCGTGCTTCGTCTGACATCATTTCCATGCCCCAGGGCGGTTCCCAAATCAGTTGAACATCGACCTGTTTTATACCGGGCAGGGGTTCAATAGCATCGGCCACCCAACCGGGCATTTCGCCGGCAACCGGACAGCCGGGGGCGGTCAGGCTCATAAGAACATTAACCTCATTTTCGGCATTTATATCAATGGTATAGATCAAACCAAGTTCGTAAATATTGACCGGAATTTCCGGGTCATAAACCGACCGACAGGCATTTACGACCTGCTCATACATAGGATGGTCGGTTGACGAGGGCGCGATCAGCGGCGCACCTTCGAGTGGTTCGGGTGAATGGGTCATCTGGGCCTCGGGGGTTGTTCCTGAGTGAATATATAGGGATTGGTTGGCGGGGCGTCCAGAGGCGAGGTCAGCTTAGTTGCTGGTCCTGATCCAGTGCCGGGGGTCAATCATTTATGTCGCTGTCGAACCTTTTTACCTGTCCTGTGGGCAGGGCAAACATTTTGCGCAGCACCAGCCAGCTTGCAAGTGATAGTGCCGCAAAGACCAGTAACAGAACCGGCAGGCTGAAACCCAATCCCGGGATCAGCAGAACCAGCGCCACAACAACCGCCCCAATCGCAAAGCCCAGAAAAACAAAACCGGGCAAGAGTACCTCGAGAATACCCAGCACAAGTGCCCCTGACAGCCAGACCCACCAGATTGACCAGAGAGGCTCCATTATCTGCCACCTTTCAACATCTTGAAGGCATCGCCAAAGGCATCAATCGCGTTGGCTGGCAGCACCACCGTTTGCGACCCCTCGCCAGCCCCCAGCGCATTCAGCGCCTCGACCTGTTTCAGGGCAACTTGATATTGCGCGGCCTCAATACCGTGATCGGCAATGGCACGGGCGACAACTTCGGTTGCATAGGCTTCGGCGTCGGCCTGAATACGGCGGGCTTTGGCAGATTGCTGAGACGCATAAAGTTCGGCATCGGCGGCCAGTTCTACGGCGCGTTTGGTGCCTTCGGCCTCGGTCACTTGGGCACGACGGGCGCGTTCGGCGTTCAGCTGTTGCAGCATGGCTGCGCGTGTTGCCTGATCCAGATTTACATCCAGCAATTCGGCGCGGGTTACTTCGATGCCCCAATCGTCGACCACCGCCAAAAGTGATTCTTTGATGGCACCTGTCAGGCTGGATCGGTTGGATTGCACCTGATCCAGCTCCATCTTGCCAATCTCGGCACGAACGATACCCGCAACAGTGGTGGAAATGGCCGGGTCGACATCTCGGATACGGTAAACGGTCTTTTCCGGCTCGATAATGCGGTAGAATACTGATGTATCGACCTGCACCAAAACGTTATCGGCAGTAATCGCATCCTGCGTCATGGTCGGCAGTTGCCGTTCGAGAACTGAAATGCGATGGGCGACGTTGTCCAGAAACGGAACGATAAAGTTGATGCCCGGACCAAGCACCTGATGCAGGCGGCCAAAGCGTTCGATTACAAATTTTTCGGATTGCGGAACGATGCGTATGCCTTTGAATATAACGACAATCAAGAACAGAGCGCCTAGGATATAGGCTATATTCCCGGTTAGAAGGTTAAGGATTTCGGGATCAATCATTTACTGTCCTCAATTTTGTGTACAATGGTATACATTTAGGGCCGCGGGGGGACTTTTCAAGTTATACGGCTGTTTATAGCGAAGTTTGCTTGGCAAACGAGTGGTATTGCGCAACAAGGCGGAAAATTCTGATGAAAGAACAATATGCCCCGTTCCTTTGGTTTTGATCTGGCTGCCAGCGATGGCAAAGCGCGCACAGGCGTAATTCACACGGCGCGCGGTGATATCCGAACGCCCGCATTCATGCCGGTTGGCACAGCGGCGACGGTCAAGGCAATGCTGCCTGAAAGCGTCGCGGCGACGGGTGCTGACATTCTGCTGGGCAATACCTATCATCTGATGCTGAGACCCTCGGCCGAACGGATTGACCGGTTGGGGGGCTTGCACAATTTCATGAACTGGCAAAAACCAATCTTGACCGATAGCGGCGGGTTTCAGGTGATGAGCCTGGCCGGATTGCGCAAGCTGACCGAACAGGGGGTTACGTTTAAATCTCATATTGATGGGTCTTTGCACGAGATCACACCGGAACGCTCGATGGAAATTCAAAGGCTGCTGGGCAGTGATATCGTCATGTGTTTCGACGAATGTACGCCATATCCGGCAGATGAAAAAACCGCTTTGGACAGTATGCAATTGTCCATGCGATGGGCACAACGATCCCGCGATGCGTTTGGTGATCGACCTGGCCACGCGCTATTTGGTATTCAGCAGGGCAGCGTGTTTGCCGATCAGCGTCAGGAATCGGCCGATGCTTTGCGCGAAATTGGATTTGATGGCTATGCTGTTGGCGGGTTGGCCGTTGGCGAAGGGCAAGAGAAAATGCTTGAGGTTTTGGATTTTGCGGCGGATATGCTCCCGACTGACAGGCCGCGGTATTTGATGGGGGTCGGCAAGCCAGATGACATTGTTGGCGCCGTAGCACGTGGTATTGACATGATGGATTGCGTTTTGCCGTCTCGATCCGGGCGCACTGGGCAGGTATTCACGCGCAATGGGGTGGTGAACATCAAAAATGCTCGCCATGCCGATGATCCGCGCCCTTTGGATGAATCTTGCAGTTGCCCGGCCTGTTCACACTATAGCCGTGCCTATTTGCACCATGTCTTTCGGGCCGGTGAGATGATTTCAGGCATGTTACTTACCTGGCACAACCTGCAATACTATCAGGATTTGATGGCCGAGATGCGCGCTGCCATCGAGGCCGGTAGCTTTGAGCTTTGGCAGGCTACATTCCATTCAGATCGCGCGCAGGGGGACATCGCGCGTTTATAATTTTCTTGCCTCCGGCGGGGATATTTTAACCAAACTGAAATGAATAAGCGGCTACCTTTAATTTACGGTACAGGCGGGGACGCCGATGGCCGTCCAAAGTGAAAGCCCCGTTTTGTTCCGGCAAAACGGGGCCATCTTATATCATTCAGTTTGGTTAAAATATCCCCGCCGGAGGCTTGCGTGTCCTTTGGACGCGCAAAAATGGTCAAAATGCAATTTAGCGCCCCATTTCTGCAATTTGTCTGCATTGCTCTCTTGCAGCCACTTCAATCAAAGGCCATTCTGCCAGTCACAAACGGATGAGTATGCTTGAAACCTGCCCGCAGGTGCCCCAAGTAACACATCCAAGACAGGAGATGGCCAAGAGTTGCCTCGATTGAGGGACCAGTGTCGTTTTGCCAATAATAAGGACAGAGCATGAAAGACCCTCTCAATTCTTCGTACCCCGTACTGCCATTGCGCGATATCGTGGTTTTTCCGCATATGATCGTTCCGCTATTTGTTGGGCGCGAAAAATCGGTGCGTGCCCTCGAAGAGGTGATGGCGGATGATAAGCAAATCCTGCTGTCGAGCCAGATTGATCCGGGGGCTGATGACCCAGAAAGCGACGGCATTTTCCGCGCCGGTGTTCTGGCCAACGTTTTGCAACTTTTGAAACTACCCGACGGTACTGTCAAAGTGCTGGTCGAAGGGCAGGCGCGTGTGCGCATTACCGAGTTTCTGGAGAACGACAATTTCTTTGAAGCCCGCGCCGAATATCTTACGGAAATGCCGGGTGACGTGACCACGACCGAGGCGCTGTTGCGTACGGTTGGGGACGAGTTTGAACGCTATGCCAAAGTTCGCAAGAACATCCCCGAAGAGGCGCTTACAGCCGTCGGAGAATCCACCGAACCGGCCAAGCTCGCCGATCTGGTTGCTGGTCATCTGGGCATTGAAATCGACCAGAAACAGGATCTGCTGGAAACGCTGTCCATCAGCGAACGGCTGGAAAAAGTTTATGGGTTGATGCAGGGCGAAATGAGCGTTTTGCAGGTTGAGAAAAAGATCAAAACCCGGGTCAAATCTCAGATGGAGAAGACCCAGCGCGAATATTACCTGAACGAGCAGATCAAAGCGATTCAGAAAG
>JAHRVZ010000155.1 GCA_019090405.1 Paracoccaceae bacterium | reverse complement strand
GCAATCACAGGAACACCCCGTCAAAATCATCCAGCGGCGCAGGTTGGGCGCGAAACGGCGTGACGTCCAGCAGACCCGCCTCAAGGCCAAGGTTAATATGTGTGGCGATCAGCGCACTGCCACCGCCTGCCAGATGCGCGCGCACGGCACTTGCAAACATCTCAACCGCGTTGCTGTCCAGTGACACGGTAGGTTCGTCCAGCACCCAGATGCGGCGCCCAGTGACCAGCAGGCGTGACAATCCAAGGCGGCGTTTTTGCCCAGCTGAAAGGGTTCCGGCCGCACGTTCCGATAGCTCTTCGAGGTCATAGGCACGCAAGGCGGGGGTGATGTCATGGGTGCCAAATACATTGGCCCAAAAGTCTAGGTTTTCACGCACAGATAACGTAGGTTTGATGCCATCCGCATGACCGGCATAGGCGATGGTATCGTCATTGCCAGTGATTTGGCCGCGCAGGGGCGGTTGCAGGCCTGCCAATGTGCGCAGCAAAGTGGTTTTACCGATACCGTTTGGCCCACGCACCACCAATGCTTGCCCCGCGGGCAAGACAAAACTCAGACCGTCCAAAACCACAAGTCCGCCGCGCGTTATGGCCAGGTCGTTAACAGATAAGGTCATACAATATCGCTCACACCGGAATCACAGCCAGTGCTACGCGCCGCCCCTCGGACAAAAGCACGTTATAGGTGCGACAGGCCGAAGGCGTGCTCATCGCTTCAACGCCAATTCCTGCGGCTTCAAGTGTGTCGCGCATGTCTTTCGGGATATGGGATATTTCAGCCCCGGTGCCAACAAACAGCACATCAATTTCAACCTTCAGGGCCAGCAATGGTGCCAGATCGCCGTAACCCTCCCAGCCCTTTGTGCCACTGGCTAGCGTCAGGATCGGACCGTGAAATACCTCATCGGCAATGCGAAAGAATCCGGGGCCATAACCTTCGACGGGTTGCGCATCGTCATAGGTGGTTTCGTTCAGGCGCATGATGACCTCGGATCAGTGAAAGACCGGCAGCCCCATCAGAACCGCCGCCCCGATGATACCATAGGCGATGGTGCGATAAAGCCCCTGTCTGTCTGGATTAAACAACGCCTGCCCAACCTGCGCAGCAACTCCGTAGGGAATAAGCAACAACAGGCCCAATATCAGCGCGTCAGGGCCAAACATCCCCTGCAACGCCATCAATGGGGCGATAAACAGGCTGGTGAGCGTTAGAAACACCAGCGTATTGGCGCGGCTGCGCTGGATGTTGTCCTGCCCACCCAGCTGAAACAAGATCATGATGGGGCCAACAAGCCCGGTGGCTCCTCCGACAAGGCCCGTGCCAAATGCAACGCCAGCGCGCGCCATCAGACTGGGACGTGTCGAATATCGCCAACCCGTTATAAGCGCGATCAAGGTGATTGTGGTAACTGCCAGCACCGCCCATCGCATCGTGGTGACGTCATTATTGCCAAGGATATAGATCCCGACTGGCAACGCCAGCGCAGTGCAGACCACCATCAGGCTTACCGCTGGTTGGTCCGCCTGTTTCCAAGCACGCGGCACCAGCGACACAAAGGACGACAATGCTGAAATCGAAAACGCCGCGATTGCCAGTTCTACCGGGATGATCGCCGTGACCACTGGCATGAACACCAGGGCAGACCCGAACCCGGCAAAGCCATAGACCAGACCGGCCAATAGGGTCATAACAAATATCCAGAATAAACCGGGTATGGCGAACGTCTGGGCCAGCAAAAGGCCCAGATCGTCAAGCATCAACGTTCGAGAACTGATTGCCTGCGGTTTTATCCGGCTTTGACCAATCGCGTTTGACCCCAAGATACAACAGGATCGCCGAGGCAACAAAGACCGATGAATAGGTACCAACGATCACGCCCCAGATCATCGCAAAGACAAACCCGCGGATCACGTCACCGCCCAGAACATACAGCGAAACCAGCGCCAAAAGCGTGGTCACCGAGGTCATAACCGTCCGGCTAAGAGTGCCGTTGATCGACAGGTTCAAGACCTCAGCCAGCGACATCTTTTTGTATTTGCGCAGGTTTTCACGCACCCGGTCAAATACCACCACAGTATCGTTCAGCGAATAGCCAACGATGGTCAGCAAAGCGGCGATAATCGCCAGATCAAATTTGATCTGAAGCTCGGAAAACACACCAATGGTCAGGATCACATCATGTACCAATGCGGCCACAGCCCCCAATGCAAACTGCCACTCAAATCGTAGCCAGATGTATGCAAGCACCGCCGCAATGGCGGCCGCAACGGACAGAACAGCCGTCTGGGTCAACTCCTTAGACACTTTCGGGCCTACGGATTCCACCGACTCAAACGCGATATCGGGTGACACAGCCTGCAACGCGACCAGCACGTCATCAATCATGGTGCTGGTGCCGGCCTGCTCTCCGTCCTGGGCCTGAATGCGGATCATCACAACGTGTTTGTCATCTGCGAATGTCGGGTCGAACACTTCGGTTATGGTCACATCACCCAGTTCCAGCGCATCAATGGCACCGCGATAGGCCGCCACATCCACGGGCTGCGCGCTTTCGGTACGAATCGTTGTGCCACCGCGGAAATCAATACCGAAATTCAGCCCCTGAATCATGAACGAGGTAAAACTTAACACCATCAACAGTGCCGAAATACCCAGCCACATTTTCCAACGTTTGAAAAAATCGAACGAGGTCTCTTTGGGAACAAGTCTTAGTCGCATATCACACCTCGATCGTTTTTGGACGGCGACGGTCAAACCATGTCACAATCATCAGACGGGTCACAAAAAT
>JAHRVZ010000154.1 GCA_019090405.1 Paracoccaceae bacterium | reverse complement strand
TAGGGGCTTGGGGCATGATCTATACAATCTCTGAAATTGCCGAGGCTGTTGGGGCAACTGCTGTGGGGGATGTGTCTGTGACCATCGCGCGCGCGGCAGAGCCGGCAGACGCGGGTCACGATGATCTGGCGCTGGCAATGTCTGCGAAATACGCCGAGGCAATGAATGGCTCAAAGGCAAGGGCCGCAATTCTGTGGCAAGATGCAGATTGGCAATCTTATGGGTTAAAGGCGGCTATACTTGTTGAACGCCCGCGCATGGCTATGGCGGGGCTGACCCGACGATTGGATCAGGGGCAGGGGTTTGCACCGGGCATCCACCCATCAGCAGTGATTGATCCAACGGCAACAATTGGCGAAAATGTTTCGATTGGTCCGCTTTGCGTGGTCATGGCGGGTGCAAGCATTGGCGACGGGTCAGTCATCGGACCGCACTGTATGATCGGAGCGGAGGTGGCGATTGGTCAAAACGCCTTTATCCGTGAAATGGTCAGCATTGGCGCGCGCGTTACCATTGGCGATAGGTTCATCTGCCAACCGGGCGCGCGAATTGGATCAGACGGGTTTTCCTTTGTGACACCTGAGGTCTCTGGCGCTGAAAACGTACGCAAAACCCTAAAAGATCAGGACGGCGCCAAGGCGCAAAGCTATGTGCGTATCCATTCGCTTGGATCGGTCGAAATCGGAGATGACGTCGAGATTGGTGCCAATTGCACCATCGACAATGGAACCATCCGCAACACGCAGATCGGGCATGGCACCAAACTTGATAATCAGGTGCATCTTGGTCACAACGTCCGCGTCGGAAACGATACGCTGTTGTGTGGGCAAACCGGCGTGTCCGGATCGGTCGACATCGGCAATAATGTTGTGCTGGCGGGCCAATGTGGCGTGGCCGACAATGTATTTGTCGGTGATGGGGTGATTGCGGGTGGAGCCACCAAAATCGTATCAAACGTGCCAGCAGGACGGGTTATCATGGGCTATCCGGCGGTTAAAATGGACACCCATACGGACATCTACAAAGCTCAGCGTCGCCTGCCACGATTGATGCGCGACGTGGCCGCTTTGAAAATGGCGGTTTCCAAACTCGATACAAGTGACTAAATCACCGATAGACATCCATCTCGGGGGATCGTGATGAGCATACAGGACAAGGTCATTGCCATCATCGCTGAACAGGCGGTGCTAGAGCCATCCGATGTAACATTGGACAGTACGTTGGCCGAACTTGGTATCGACAGCCTTGGTCTGGTCGAAAGCATTTTCGCCATCGAGGAAGAGTTCGACATCTCTATCCCGTTCAATGCCAACAACCCCAATGACAGCGACTTTGACATATCTAATGTGGCCAGCATTATCGCCGGTATTCAAAAGCTGATGGCCATCCCTACATGAAAGCGCGCGCATGAAACGCGTGGTAATCACCGGAGCCGGCACGATCAACGCGCTGGGGCATACAGTGCCTGCGACCCTTAAGGCAATGCGCGAAGGCCAGTGCGGCATTAGCGATCTGGATTTTCGAGATGTAGACCGTCTGACCATCCGCATTGGCGGGCAGGTGCATGGTTATGACGCCAAAGACCGCTTTAATCGCCAGCAAATGTCGTTGTATGACCGGTTCACCCAGTTCACCCTGATCGCCGCAAAAGAGGCGATTGAGCAGTCCGGCCTGACCTTTAACGGCGACTTATCAGTTCGCTCGGGCGTGGTTCTGGGCACGGCTGGGGGGGGCGTCAGCACATGGGACGACAATTATCGTTCTGTCTATGAGGACGGCAAAAACCGGGTGCATCCGTTTGTTGTGCCTAAACTGATGAACAACGCGGCCACCTCGCATGTGTCAATGGAATATAACCTGAAAGGCCCGACATTCACCGTGTCCACGGCCTGTGCATCCTCGAACCACGCAATGGCGCAGGCCTTTGCCATGGTGCGCAGCGGCATGGCTCCGGTGATGATAACCGGTGGTTCAGAATCGATGCTGTGCTTTGGCGGGGTCAAGGCATGGGAGGGTCTGCGGGTCATGTCCAAAGATGCCTGCCGCCCATTCAGCGCCAATAGAAACGGGATGGTGCAGGGCGAAGGGGCCGGCGTTTTTGTGTTCGAAGACTATGAACACGCCCGCGCCCGTGGGGCGGAAATATTGTGCGAAGTCATCGGCTTTGCCATGTCGTCAGATGCCGCCGACATTGTCATGCCGTCCAAGCAGGGTGCTGCGCGGGCCATTTCCGGGGCGCTACATGACGCGCAGGTTAATCCCGAAGACGTGGGATACATCAACGCCCACGGCACCGGCACGACGGCAAACGACAAAACCGAATGCGCGGCGGTGGCGGATGTGTTTGGGCCTCATGCGGACAATCTGATGATCAGTTCGACCAAATCCATGCATGGTCACCTAATCGGAGGCACCGGAGCAGTGGAATTGCTGGCCTGTATCATGGCCTTGCGGGACGGCGTGATCGCGCCGACCATCGGCTATGAAGAAGCCGACCCGGAATGTGCCCTGGACGTGGTCCCAAACGAGGCGCGCGAGGCCAATGTGACTGTGGCGCTGTCCAACGCATTTGCCTTTGGCGGATTGAACGCGGTTCTGGCCCTGCGCAAAATCTGAGCGCAAAATCTGACACAAAAACGCCGGACCCATCAGCCCGGCGTTTTCAATTCAGCTTTGTCTGTCAGATTTAGTTCTGAACGATATCAACCACACCAAATCCAGCGGTGAACCCGGCAAGCGACATATCAAGCGTAATCACCTGATCGGGCGCTTGCGCGGGAACCAGCGACACAGTGGCGGAATTGCCTTTCTTAAAGGCATCAACATCTTCCTGCGTCAGGCCGATCTGGGCTATACAGCCAACAGGGTTGCAGAAAGAATAGCTATAGCTTTTGCCCAAGCCGCCATCGACCGCCATTTTCAACTGAGCCGGTAGTGACGTTTCCAACGGGACAACCACGGTGATTCCTGCAACGGCCAGACCACCATTATCGATACGGAAAAACGAGACTTCTGCCGTCGGGTTGCCTGTAGAATCCGTCAGAATCTGAACCAGTGAACAGGGATCGTTTCCATCATTTGTTTTGAAACAGGCCAGTTCCCAGTCACCAAAGGTCTCTTTTGAGTAACGGTCGCCAACTTTCGTTTCTTGAGACACCGGTTGTCCCATGTCCAGTTTCGGCTCAATCATTGTGCCCTCAGTTGTCGCAGAGTCTGAGGCGGTGTCTGAGGCGTTTTCATCTGTCGCGGTTTCCTGCGCATACCCGGCTGATGTCAGGGCAACAATCGCGGCGAATGATACTACTGTTATGGTGCGGATCATGGGGGCCTCAAATTTTATGGGTTTGCTTTTTCGGGTGGTTTACCATGCAAACAAACTGGTGTCAGCGGCTTTTTTGGATGGTCTGGCGTTGAATTTCAGATACCCCCAAAAGCGAAGAATTGAACAAAAAAAGAGGGCCACTTAAGACCCTCTTTTTCTTGGTAAGTTCTCCCCATCGGACTGGCCGACTTTATTATTGCCTGAAATCTAGCGAAATATTGTCATCGGTCAAGAACAAAAATACTTGGTCGAAATAAAACGTCATCAACTAAAAAGGACCGTGCCCAAAGGCACGGTCAGTCTGACAGGGAGGATGCCCACATGCGGAGGGACCGCCAATGCGGGCAAAAAGAGTATCGCAGTCAAAGATTAACTTTGTATGCTCAGTACAGCAGAAATATTATTTTGGGGCAAAATCCATGGACGGTAAGATATTTATTGGTGGCGGCGGTGAATCCTATGGGGTCAAACAGGGTCTGACACTAAAATATGCCAACCGGCATGGGCTTATTGCTGGCGCGACCGGAACCGGCAAAACCGTTACGCTGCAAATTCTGGCCGAAGGGTTTTCCAACGCGGGTGTGCCGGTGTTCCTGTCGGACGTCAAAGGTGATTTGTCCGGTCTGGCTGTCGCTGGTTCTGCCAGCCACAAACTGCACAAACCCTTTAGCGATCGCGCTGCCACAATCGGCTTTGATGATTACAGCTATGGCGCCAGCCCGGTGACATTCTGGGACATGTTCGCAGAACAGGGCCACCCGGTTCGCACCACGGTGGCCGAAATGGGGCCATTGTTGCTGGCGCGATTACTGAACCTGACCGATGCCCAAGAGGGTATTCTGAACATCGCCTTCCGTCTGTCGGACGAAGAAGGGCTGCCGCTGCTTGACCTCAAGGATTTACAGGCTTTGCTGGTCTGGGTCGGTGAGAACCGGGCGCAATTGTCCCTGCGCTATGGCAATGTTTCGGTTGCCTCGATCGGGGCGATCCAGCGTCGGTTGCTGGTGTTGGAAAATCAGGGCGGCAATAAACTTTTTGGCGAACCGGCCCTGTCGCTTGACGATATCATGCGCACTGATGCGGATGGTCGCGGTATGATCAATATTCTGGCCTCAGATAAACTCATGTCGTCACCAGCCCTATATGCAACCTTTTTGCTTTGGTTGCTGAGCGAGCTATTTGAGGAACTGCCCGAAATCGGCGATCCGGACAAACCCAAGCTGGTGTTCTTCTTTGACGAGGCCCATTTGCTGTTTGACGACGCGCCAAAGGCACTGGTGGACAAGGTTGAGCAGGTCGCCCGTCTGATCCGCTCAAAGGGGGTCGGCATCTACTTTGTCACCCAAAACCCGGCAGACGTGCCCGAAGATATTCTTGGCCAGCTTGGCAATCGCATCCAGCACGCCCTGCGCGCCTTTACCGCCAAAGACCGCAAAAACCTGCGCTTGGCGGCTGAAACTTATCGCGAAAACCCAAGGTTTTCGACCGAAGAGACCATTCGAGAGGTCGGCGTCGGTGAGGCTGTTACCTCAATGTTGATGAAAAAGGGGGTGCCCGGAATTGTCGAACGCACGTTGATTCGTCCGCCTTCTTCGCAATTGGGCCCGATTACCGTGGCCGAACGCAAGGCGGTTATGACGGCCTCGGGCATGTCCGAAAAATACGACACCAAAATAGACCGAAAATCTGCATATGAAATGTTGGCTGCGCGCGCGGATGCTGCGGCACAAAAGGCCGAAGCCTCAGAAATCGCGGCTGAAACCCAGCCTGCGATGGCACGTGAATTCAACGCTGCGCGACGGTTTTCCGGCGGTCGGGTATCGCGCTCGACTTCTCGCGTGACGCGCAAGCCAGACACCTATGGGTCAGCAATCAGCCAAGCCGTGATAAAAGAGCTGAAAGGCACCACGGGCCGACGTTTGGTCCGTGGCATTTTGGGAAATTTCTTTAAGGGACGTTAAGCAGAGACCCCACGCCTTGTCATTTCATTTCTCAGGGATCAGACCACGTGGCGAAAACCTGAGAACCATCAGCAACACGACCCCCATCGTCAGCAGCCGCATATGGGCGGCGCTTTCGATCAGATGTGTTTTCAACGCGCTGCCCTCGGCCATGCCGGATGTTATCACCTGCATCACAAACAATCCCATCGGTTCGACCTGAACCCACAGGAACCAAATCAGCATCCCGCCCAGAACGGCCCCGAAATTGTTGCCCGACCCGCCAACGATGACCATTACCCAGATCAGGAATGTGAACCGCAAAGGCTGATAAGTGCCCGGTGTTAATTGCCCGTCCAGTGTTGTCATCATGGCACCGGCAATGCCACAAATGGCGCTACCGATTACGAATATCTGCAAATGGCGGCGGGTCACGTCTTTGCCCATTGCTTCGGCCGCGACCTCATTGTCACGGATCGCCCGCATCATCCTGCCCCATGGGCTTTTGAGCGCCAGTTGCGATAGCAGCAGCACCAATAGCAGCACCGCCAAAAACAATGCGCCATAACCGATTTTGACGTAAAGCGTCGACGCCATCACCGGATCAAACCCCAGACCGGCAGCGGTCTCGACAAAATCTGCATCCTTTTGCAGATCAATTTCGTAGGGAAGCGGGCGCGGAATACCAATTACATTTTTGACCCCACGCGACAGCCAGTCTTCGTTCTTGAGGATTGCAATGATGATTTCCGCAATGCCCAAGGTCGCAATCGCCAGATAGTCAGATCGCAACCCCAGAGCGGTTTTGCCGATCAGCCAGGCAGCGCCGGCCGCAAATAATCCACCAACTGGCCAGGCGACAAGAATATTGAGGCCAAGCCCACCCAAATAACCGGTAATCGCAGGGTCAACCTTTTCTACGGATTCGACCGCGGGATCAAAAACCGCGCGAAAGACAAAAAAGCCACCGATCAGGATCACCAGCATTGTGATAACTCGCACACGCCCCGGCTGCATCCGTTTCATCACCATGATCGCAGCGACAACCGTTGCTGCCCCCAGCAACAAACCTGTCACAACACCAAATCCACCCGCAGCCCAGGCCTCGGTTGTGGGCGGCATCGACACCAGCACCGCAGCCAGACCACCAAGCGCAACAAAGCCCATGATCCCGATATTAAACAACCCGGCAAAGCCCCATTGCAGGTTCACACCAATCGCCATGATCGACGAAATCAGGCCCAAATTGATGATCAAAAGCGCCGAGTTCCAGCTTTGCATAAACCCGGTGATGGCAATCAGCGCGGCGACCAGACCAAACAAGGCGATATTTTTAACGGTATCGTTCATACTGATTTCCCCTTGAACAGTCCGGTGGGTTTGAACAGCAGCACGATCAGCAAAATCACAAACGACACCGCGAATTTATAGTCGGTACTGAGAAGCTGCACCAAACTGTCTGGCTCAAGGTTCTCAGGCAGCAAATATCGCGCGACTTTTTTCCAGGCATAGGTGATGGTTACTTCGGAAAAGGCGATGACAAACCCGCCGGCGATTGCACCCAGCGGATTGCCAAGCCCACCAACGATGGCGCTTGCAAAGATTGGCAGCAAAAGCTGGAAATAGGTGAAAGGTTTGAACGTCTTATCCAGACCATAAAGCGTGCCGGCGATGGTCGCCAATGCCGCCACGATCAGCCATGTGTACATCACCACCCGCTCGGGATTGATCCCTGACAGCAACGCCAGATCTTCGTTATCCGAATAGGCGCGCATGGATTTACCAGTGCGGGTGCGGTTGAGGAACCAGAACAGCAGGATAACGACAACGACGGCGGTCACAACGGTCAGACCTTGGGTGGTCTTTATGGCTAGACCTTCTTTAAGGCCGGTCAATGCTTTGAATTCACGCGCAGAAATGATGAACCGTTCACCGTCTAAAAATTTCTGGTCATTTGGCCCGATAATAAACCGCACCAATCCGTTCATGATGAACATCACGCCCATGGACACGATCACCAGAATAACCGGTTTGGCCTTTTGTTCGCGGTAAAACCGATACACCAAACGGTCCGTTGCCAGCAGCAACGCCATGGTCGCCAGTATCCCAAAGGGCAGCGCCAGCAGCGCCGTGGGCAGCGGCCCCAGAGAGATACCAACCGACTGCATCCACCATGTCACAAGGATCGTCACCATTGCGCCAAAGGCCATCGTATCGCCGTGGGCAAAGTTGGAGAACCGCAAGATACCATAGATCAACGTCACCCCAAGCGCGCCAAGCGCGAGCTGGCTGCCATAGGCGATGCCCGGCACGATGACATAGTTCGACAAAGCGACGATTGCGTTGAGAAAATCCATATCTACCCCCTGGATTCGCAGCGGCCATAGACAGATACAACATGTGCAGATCCGCCCTGACGCAGGTATGAGGTGAATACAGCGCTGTCATCGTCATTTATGACAGCAACAAAAAGACCGTCTTCTGGCAGGTTTGCAAACAGATGCCATGCCTTGCCCTCGCCCTCGCCCTCGGATGGTATGAAATCCAACTGCATCTCGGGGCCGTAATCTTTTATGCTGATCTGGCCCCAATCCGTGTCGATATACGGAGAATAAGAGACCTCGTCACAGCCCATGTTGCCTCTGCATTCATAGGTCATTTCGCAGACAAAGCCGCCGGCTAAGCCGCCAGACCCAATACATGCGAACAAGGCTGCACCAAGAAATGATCGGCCCATAACTATCCCCCCAAAAACGATTTGCGAACATCCGGGTCGTTCAACAACTCTTGCCCGGTGCCACTAAAGGCATTACGCCCCTGCACCAAAACATAACCTTTGTCAGCAATTTCTAGCGCTTGGCGGGCATTCTGTTCCACCATCAGGATCGGAATACCACTGCGCGCGACCTCGATGATGCGATCAAATAGCTCATCCATCACAATTGGGCTGACCCCGGCAGTGGGTTCGTCAAGCATCAGAACTTTGGGCTGTGTCATCAGGGCGCGCCCAACCGCCACCTGTTGGCGCTGTCCACCTGATAATTCGCCGGCGGGTTGCAGCCGTTTGTCTTTCAGGATCGGAAACAGGTCATAAACCTGCGTCATGGTATCGGAAAAATCATCGCGCCGGATAAATGCGCCCATTTCCAGGTTTTCTTCGACCGTGAGCGAGGTGAAAATATTCTGGTTCTGCGGCACAAATCCCATGCCTTTGACGACACGATCCTGTGGCGACAGCGTGCTGATGTCTTCGCCATCCAGCCGAACCGCGCCACTGCGCATATTCAACATTCCAAACACAGCCTTCATTGCAGTCGATTTCCCGGCTCCGTTCGGCCCGACAATCACCGCGATTTCACCCTTGTCCACGGCGATCGTGCAATCATGCAAAATATCCGGCCCCTTGCCGTACCCACCGGTCATTGCATCGCCAATCAGAAATGGTTCGCTCATGCCTTCACCTTGTGTTTGCTGCCGGTGCCCAGATAGGCCTCGATCACCTGCTCATTGGCTTTGATCTGCTCCAGCGTTCCCTCGGCCAGCACTTTGCCTTCGGCCATACAGATCACCGGATCACACAGCCGGCCAATAAAATCCATGTCGTGTTCGATCACCACAAAAGTATAGCCGCGTTCCTTGTTCAGCCGCAGGATTGCATCACCGATGGTGTTCAGCAGCGTTCGGTTCACCCCGGCGCCGACCTCGTCCAGAAACACAATTTTGGCGTCCACCATCATGGTCCGCCCCAGTTCCAGCAGCTTTTTCTGCCCGCCAGACAGGTTTTGCGCCTTTTCATCGCGCAGGTGATAAATCGTCAGAAACTCTAGCACCTCATCGGCACGGGCCATCAGGGCGCGTTCCTCATCAGCAATGCGTTTGCGATTAAACCAAGTGTTCCACAGGGTTTCACCTGACTGACCACCCGGCACCATCATCAGGTTCTCGCGCACCGTCATCGAGCTGAATTCATGGGCGATCTGAAAGGTGCGCAGCAGACCCTTGTGAAACAACTCATGCGGAGGCAGGCCGGTGATATCCTTGCCCTGCATGGTTACGCGACCGGACGTCGGGGGCAAAACCCCGGCGATCACGTTGAATAATGTTGTTTTTCCCGCGCCATTTGGCCCAATCAATCCGGTGATTGACCCCTTGGCAATGGATAGGCTGGCGCCGTCTACAGCGTGAAAACCGCCAAAATGTTTGTGTACGTCCTCAACGACGATCATCACGCCCCCTTAACCACATTTATTGCGGCATATTATTATAAAACAGCCCGAACCATTTAAGGGCCGGGCTGTCTGTTGTCAGGATAAAGAGATTTTAGCGGAAACCAACAGTTTCGTTTTTACCGTCTTTAACTTCGATTTCGCGATAGTTACCCGCGCTTTCGCCCGGTCCAATCAGCTCAACCGCTGAGGCACCAACATAGTCGATTTCGCCACCGCCAGCCAGAATTTCCAAGCCTTTGGCCAGCTCACCCGGATAGATCTTTTCGCCGGGCGCGTTGGCCACATCCAGAACCTTGCCCGCGTAATCCGCAGGGGCTGTGGAATTGGCTGCCTGCATGGCAAACATCAGCAACGCCGCCGCATCATAGCTTTCTGGTGCATAAGGCGAAGTCCCATCAAAACCGGCCTCTTTGGACAGTGCTGCAATGGCGTCAGTGCCTTTGCCACCGGAACCAGCGATCTGTCCGAACGAGCCGTTCAGGTCAGACCCGACATTCTTTGGAAGCGAATCGCCGATCATGCCACCGGGCAGACCAAAGGTGTCAAACGCACCGCTATCAAGGGATGCCTGAATGATGCCCAGACCGCCTTGGTCAAGATAACCAGCGACAACCAGAATATCGCCACCAGCAGACGCCAATGCGCCAACTTCTGCGGAATAGTCTGCTTTGCCATCTTCGTGCGCGGCATTGATGGTCACTTCGCCACCGGCTGCCTCAAACGACGTCACAATCGCATCTGCCAAACCCTTGCCATAGTCGTTGTTGGTATAGGTCAGCGCAATGGATTTGATACCACGATCCATCAGTACTTCGGCCATAACCTGACCTTCGCGGGCATCCGACGGGGATGTGCGGAAAAACAATCCGTTGTCTTCCATTGTCGACAGACCTGGCGACGTGGCGGAAGGTGAAATCATTACCATGCCGTTTGGAATGGCAACGTTTTGCAGAATCGCACCAGTAACACCCGAGCAATCGCCGCCGACAAGACCGGCAATACCGTCTGCAATCAGACGTTCTGCGTTGGCTGTGGACAGACCGTTGTCGATACAACCGGTATCAGCACGCAAAGGCGTAACTGTGGCACCGTCCATAAAGGCGCCACTTGCAGTGACTTCGGACATTGCCAGTTCCGCACCAGCGGCCATTGCACCGGCCAGCGATTCAATCGGGCCGGTAAAGCCAAGCAGAACGCCGATCTTGACCTCTTTTGAATGGCCATCAGCAAATGCTGCACCTGCCATCAAAGCTGTAGCCGCGGTGGCCATAAGCAGTTTTTTCATTTGATTTCTCCCTGTTGGAACAATTTTGTTCGGTCTTGAGACTAGGCAAGCTCGTTGAAAAAGAAAAGGACAATTGCGTTTTGCTGCCCTAAGATCAGTTTTCATCAATCACAGTCATGTCAGATTGGCTGAAATCGAAACAATACCTGCGGTTTTCGACTAGTATCGTCCTATGGGTAGAATTGTCACCGCTTTGATATTTGCCGTGATGGCCTTGCCGGCCATTGCTCAAACCTTGCCAAGCAGCGTCGGGCCGATTGCTGTGACCAAAATGATTGACGGGTTGGACAGCCCCTGGGCAATCGGATTTCTGCCAGATGGCACCTATCTGGTTACTGAACGCAGTGGCGCGTTACTTTATGTTTCAAACGGCACGGCAATCCGGGTTGGTAATGCTCCCAAAGTGGTGGCCAAAGGGCAGGGCGGTCTGCTTGACGTGATGATCC
>JAHRVZ010000153.1 GCA_019090405.1 Paracoccaceae bacterium | reverse complement strand
TGCCCCCTTACGCAGCCAATGCGTAGGAAGCGGCTGCCACAAGGGCTCCGTCCTCGCCAAAAATGTAAACATGCGAAGTGTCTAAAAAGACTGGTAACGTGCTGCCCAGTGTCAGATCACGCACCCCTGGCACCAGCCCGACCCAGCGATCTCCGTGATGATCAAGGTGCACAAAGGTTTCAGAGCCGGTGATTTCAGTTACGATCAGATTGGCGGTAAATTCCAGCGCATCACCAGATTTTCGTTCCAGTCCCAGATGGTTAGGGCGAAACCCAGCAGTATATTCCCCGTCGGCAAGATCACCCAAATTACCCGTCGCAGGCACGGACAGGCCATCTCCGAACATAAGTTTGGCCCCCGATTTAGTGACCTTCAAAAAATTCATTGGCGGATCCGAGAACACCCGCGCTGTGGTCGCGTCTACCGGCTGGCGATACACTGATGGCGTCAACCCAAACTGTGTCACCCGCCCCTGCCACAAAGTGGCAGTATTGCCGCCCAGCAACAGGGCTTCTTCGGGTTCGGTGGTGGCGTAGACAAAGATCGAACCGGCCTCGGCGAATATCTTTGGGATCTCAGCCCGCAGTTCCTCGCGCAATTTGTAGTCCAGATTTGCCAGTGGTTCATCCAGCAGCACCAGACCCGCATTCTTGACCAAAGCCCGCGCCAAAGCACAGCGTTGCTGCTGCCCGCCGGACAATTCCAGTGGCTTGCGGTCCAGCATTTCAGAAATTTGCATCAAATCTGCGGTTTTTTTAACCGCCTGATCTATTTCGGCCGCCGATTTGCCCAATAGCCGCATTGGCGAGGCAATGTTGTCGTAGACCGTCATCGACGGGTAGTTGATGAACTGTTGATACACCATCGCAATTTTGCGATCCTGAACACGCACACCGGTAACATCCTTGTCATTCCACAGGATCCGACCCGTGTTTGGCACGTCCAGCCCAGCCATCAGTCGCATCAGCGAGGTCTTGCCCGAACTTGTCGGCCCCAGAAGAACATTCATCGTACCGTTTTGCAAAGTCAGGTCTGTTGGATGGATATGCGTTTGCCCATTTACGACCTTTGAAACGCCTTCGAAAACCAGTGTCATTGTTGTGCCTCTCTGCGTACCGGTTCGATGGCGGCTGCCAGCCCGTCGTCGTCGTGTATATTTTTCATCCAGATATCCAGCTCGTCGATTTCAGCTTTCGACATCCGAAGCCCCAATCGCGATCTGCGCCACACCACATCCTCGGCGGTGCGCGCGTATTCTTTTTCCATTAGCCAGACAATTTCACGTTCTGTCAAAGTTGCTGCAAACATCTTGCCCATGTCCGCTACCGATTTTGCGTCACCCAGAATCAGGCTGGCTTCGGTGCCATATGCCCTGATCAGCCGCGTCGCCCAGAACGCATCCAGAAATGTAAAACTTTGACGCAATTCCCGGATCAGTGTCGCCACACCGTCCACCGGAAAATCCCCCCCCGGCAGGCTAACGCCAGCGGTCCAATTCGGGCTGGCATTTGGGAAGAACGGTGCCAGCTTTTCCAAAGCATGTTCAGCCAGCTTGCGGTAGGTGGTGATTTTGCCACCAAAAATATTCAAAAGCGGGGCGCCGCCATCTTGCTGATCTAACTTCAGAACATAATCCCGAGTCGCCGCCGTTGCCGAACTCGCGCCATCGTCATAAAGCGGGCGCACTCCGGAATAGGACCAGACGATGTCTTCTTTTTTGATTGGTTTCTTGAAATAACTCGACGCAAAACCGCGCAGATAATCGGCTTCGGCTTCGTTGCATTCCGGCCGGACCGAGGCGTCTTCATGATCGGAATCAGTCGTCCCAATCAGGGTGAAATCGGTTTCATAGGGTATGGCAAATATGATCCGCCCATCTTCGCCCTGAAAAAAGTAGCATTTGTCGTGATCAAACAGTTTTCTGGTCACGATATGACTACCACGCACCAGACGCACACCTTCAGAGCTATTGATATGCACAGTGTTGCGAATGATGTCTTTGACCCATGGGCCACCCGCATTGACCAACACTTTGGCCACGGTAACGCGCGTTTCTTTGGTATCCTGATCCTCGGTTGTGATGTGCCAAACGTCATTGACACGTTCAGCCAGCAATACCTTGGTGCGTGTCATGACCTGCGCGCCGCGCGCGGCAGCATCGCGCGCGTTCAGAACAACCAAACGGGAATCTTCGACCCAACAGTCTGAATATTCATATGCTTTGCTAAAACGGTCCTGCAGCGGCTTGCCCACCGGATCAGAGGTCAGATCCACCAGCGTCGTACCCGGCAGGATTTTTCGCCCACCCAAATTATCATAAAGGAACAGGCCAAACCGAATTAACCATGCTGGCCGCCGCCCCTTCATCCAAGGCATGACAAGGTTAAGAACCCGCGACGTCGGCGTGTCGCCCTCAAACCTCATGTCTTTATGATAGGGCAATACAAACCGCATTGGCCAACTGATATGGGGCATCGCCCTAAGCAGCGTTTCGCGCTCTTTCAGAGCCTCGCGCACCAGACGTATTTCGAAAAACTCCAGATATCGCAGGCCGCCATGAAATAGCTTGGTCGAGGCCGAAGACGTCGCCGATGCAAGGTCATTCATTTCCGCCAAAGTCACTGTAAGACCCCGGCCCGCGGCATCACGGGCGATACCACAACCATTGATCCCGCCACCTATAACGAAAATATCAACGACTTGATTATGCCCTTCTGACGACAAAACAGCCCCCCGCCATCTGCTTATCAAGGTCATAGCATGCCGTAAACGAACCATATCGGTCAACATGTAACTTCGTTTTGGCTCGTTTTTTATTTCTCGTTTATTTTCTGATAGTTGCGAAACTGTTTGGCGAAACTAGCAACTAATAAGTTTCATTCTCATTCGCAAATCCGCGCTTCTCATGGCAAACGTCGACTCGCTGGCTCTCTTTTTTGTTCGAAATACCCTCGGCACACGCGATGTAATACTTGATGCTTGCCGATTCGAACCTAATCGAACATACTCGAATTTCTTAACAGGAGACTGGGTAACAGGAGACTGAGATGGTCCAAAATTTCAGAGAACGCGATATTCTTGAAATTGCCAGATATGAAGGAAAAGTGACCGTTGAGGGACTTGCTTCGCGCTTTGGGGTAACGGTTCAAACGATCCGGCGTGATTTGGGCGATCTTGCGGATCAGGGAAGATTAGAGCGTGTGCATGGCGGTGCAGTTCTCCCATCAAGCGTGGCAAACATCGGTTACGAAGATCGGCGCGGCCTGCATGATGCGGCCAAGGATGACATTGCGCGCAGATGTGCCTTGGCTATTCCCAACGGCGCTTCATTGTTTCTGAACATCGGCACCAGCACCGAGGCATTGGCAAGTGCTTTGCTGTTTCATCAGAACATTATGGTCGTTACGAACAATTTGAACGTAGCCAACATTCTGGCGGCGAATACTGATTGTCAGATCGTTATTGCAGGCGGCACTTTGCGGCGGTCTGATGGTGGCATAATCGGAAGCATTGCGATCGAAACCATAGAGCAATTCAAGGTAGACATTGCCGTAATCGGGTGTTCCGCTATGGACGAAGACGGCGATCTGCTTGATTTCGACGTTCAAGAGGTCAGCGTCAGCAAGGCGATTATCCGCCAGTCCCGAAATACATTTCTAGTCGCCGATCACTCAAAGTT
>JAHRVZ010000152.1 GCA_019090405.1 Paracoccaceae bacterium | reverse complement strand
GCGATGACAGTATTATGGACGAGGAAAGCCTGCGGGAACTGGTTGCCGAAATTGTGCACGCAGAATTGCAGGGCGCATTGGGCGAGCGTATCACCCGAAATGTGCGTAAACTGGTACGACGCGAGATTCACCGGGCTTTGACAACACAGCAGCTCGACTAGCGCTTGCGCTCAAACTTATAGTAAAACGAAAAAAGCGCCTGACTGGCGCTTTTTTGTTATGAATTACTGGTCTTTCAGGCTGCTTCGGCCTGCAACGCTGCATTGCGGCGTTCACTTTCTTCGCGCGACAGGGCAACCGACGTACGCACACCACGGCCGACAAATTCCATCAAGCCGGTTACGACGCGTTCATTTGGGTCAATCCCAGCGCAAGACAATACTTCGCGTCCATCGCGAGAGCGTGCCCAGCGCGCAATTTGTTCCGGGCCATTGCCATATTTTTTGTCGTCAGCAATAGCATCATCCAGTGCGGCCAGTACAACGGCTGCAAAAAGTTTACGTGCACGATTGCCTTGTTCGTTGTTAAAGGCAGTGCCGTCAACGAAATCTTTCATCTCGTCATCCCCATTATTCTTGGTCTTGCAATTTTCAGCTTGGCGTTTGTTATGGCCTATCTAGAATGATTCGGATACCCCATAGATGCATACCTGTTATGCGCCCACCGCATAGATAACTACAGGTGCAACACGAGATATCGTTGTCTTGCCAGCCTTGGTCCCCGCATATATAGGTGCGCTGAAATGTTCATCAACCTATGACGCAGGTTTTATTCATGCCAAAAATTAACGGTAACGAAATTCGCCCGGGATACGTTCTGGAACACAATGACAGCCTTTGGGCCGCCGTTAAGGTCGATCATGTAAAACCTGGCAAGGGTGGTGCATTTGCGCAGGTTGAACTGCGAAATCTGCGCAATGGCTCAAAGCTGAACGAACGGTTTCGCAGCGCCGACAAAGTCGAGCGCGTTCGCCTTGAGCAGAAAGATCAGCAATTTCTATATGAAAACGATGGGATGCTGGTGTTCATGGACACTGAATCTTACGAACAGGTCGAAATTTCGGCTGAAATCCTTGGCGAACGCCGCCCGTTTCTGCAGGATGGCATGACCGTTGTCGTTGAATTTCACGAGGCCGAAGCCCTAAGCGCCAAACTGCCGCAAAAAGTTGTGTGCAAAGTGGTCGAGACCGAACCAATCGTCAAAGGTCAGACCGCAGCGAATTCGTTCAAGCCGGCTGTTCTGGACAATGGCGTCAAAGTGATGGTGCCGCCCTTCGTCGGGCAGGACGAAGACATCGTCATAAATACCGAGTCGATGGAATATTCTGAACGCGCCTGACCACGCGGACTTATTTCGGGATTTCGGGATTGTGCCCAAGGCTCTGTAGCAATTCGAATTTGACGCGGGTTGCGCTGACTTGTCGATAAAAGGCGATTAAAAATGCCGTCGGCCCCTGCAACCGGCCCAACCCGATCGTTGCGGCGACAACGGTACCTACATCGGTACGCCCTTCAATTACGATGAACCCGCCCAATAGCAAAACTGCTACGGTTCCGGCACCGTTGATCGCACTTAGCAAGAATTTCGTCGATAGTTTCCAGAGGAAGATGCGCCGCCGGGTCTCATAGATTGCGTCGAATTCATCAAGGACTTCCTGAACAATTCCTTCGGCCTGTGTCGTGGTGATCAGATTGGTGGATTGGCGCAAAACCCGCACACGACTGGCCACCAAATTGTTTACTGGCCTTTGGGTGAATAGCACCAGAATGATCTGCGGCACGATCATCGTCAAAGCAATCATGCCTAGGACAGGCTGGGTTGAGGCGATATACCCAATCACACTGATCAGCGTGCCGATTTGAACCACGGGTTCAGAAAATGCGCTTCCGGCGAATTTACCTAACTCTTCGCTTTCAGCAGAAATAACCGTCGCCAAAGTACCTGTAGGGATGCCAGCAAAGCCTTTGGATTTGTCATGTTTTGATCCGGAATAAATCCTGTTTCTAAGCAGGCGAATTATATCTTCACCCAGAATGCTGACGCGAAATCCAAGCACCCATTTTAGCGACAAACTTAGCAATATCACCAGCATCATCCAGGTACACAGACGAATCAGCACATCGGTCTTAAGCCCGTGAGATGTCAGTTCGTTGATGATGTCTTTTTGAAAGCTCAGAGGAGCGGCGGCCAGACCAGCGATGGCGATTGACAAAAGGATCAGTACGATTTGCCGACTTCCGCTGACGCGCCAGATTGCGGTATAAAGTGAGAACATAATCTGCCCCGGTCAAATAATTAGTTGCATAGGATCGTGACCTGCGACGCGCGATTGCTCAACCCCCGTTAAACACGCAAGAAATTAACGTGGCCGAATTGTGGTTTGGTTCACTCGCTCAATTGAACGCTGATGCCATTTGCAACCATGTCGTTCCCTGCGCGGTCAAGCCGCAGATATGCAATGGCTTTCCCGCCTGACTGGGTAAACACAGTGCCGACGGGTTTACCTGCCGCGGTTATTTCACTGCCAGCAGGAACAGGACCGTCAACCGACACGATCCGCAAACCTTTGCGCAACGTGGTCTTATGCTTCATTCGTGCGGTGACTTCTTGCCCGACATAACAGCCTTTTCGGAAATCAACGCCGTGCAGGGCTTCGAACCCGGTTTCCAAGATAAAACTGTCACTGGTCAGCTCGATCCCGGTTTCAGGGATGCAATGGGTGACGCGAATAGCGTCCCAATCGGTGCCGTCGTCATGTGCTGCCGCTATACGATAGTGACGCCAGCCCATGTCGGGGTGGCGCGGATCAGACAAGGCGCCGTCGGGTTTGGCGCCGGTGCCGCGCTGCAGATTCAGACCTGAATCCGTGACCGATACGTCGGCGCGCAGTTTGTACATGGTCAGGCGTTTGATCAGCATATCTGCCAGTGTTTCATCGACATCCAGCAAAACGCTGCCATCCCCATCGTGCTTCAAAAAGAAATCAGCAATGTATTTCCCCTGTGGCGTGAGTAGAGCCGCATAAACCAGCCCCTGATCCAGCTTTGCGACATCATTGGTTACAAGCCCCTGCAGAAACGGAATTACATCCGTTCCAGTCAGCCGAAGAATGCGGCGAGCGGTCATATTTGGGTTCCTTGC
>JAHRVZ010000151.1 GCA_019090405.1 Paracoccaceae bacterium | reverse complement strand
GCATTCACAAGGAATGTTGGCTGATCTTCATTCCACGGAATGATGTCGATCTTTTCGCCCTGCAATTCGTTTACCACAGCCTGAACCCGGCTGCCTCGCATACCAACACAAGCGCCAACAGGATCAATCGAGCCGTCATAGGAAATTACAGCGATCTTGGCGCGCGAACCCGGGTCACGGGCAACGGCCTTGATTTCGATGATGTTGTCGTAAATTTCCGGCACTTCCATCTTGAACAATTCAGCCATGAATTCCGGCGCTGTCCGACTTAGGAAAATCTGAGGTCCGCGGGCCTCGCGGCGCACGTCTTTGATGTAGCAGCGGATACGATCATTCGGGCGATAGCTTTCGCGGCCGATTTTTTCGTTGCGGCGCAAAATAGCCTCGCCAGCGCCCACATCGACGATGACATTGCCGTACTCTTCGCGTTTGACCTGACCGTTGATGATAGTTCCGGCGCGATCCTTGAATTCTTCGAACTGGCGATCCCGCTCGGCTTCGCGGATTTTCTGCAAAATAACCTGTTTGGCGGACTGCGCCGCGATACGGCCCATTTCAACTGGCGGGACTTCTTCGACAAAGGTGTCACCAACGACCGGATCAGCCATATATTGTTTGGCCTGATCAACGGTAAATTCCGCCTGATAATTCTCAAGCTCTTCTTCTTCGACCACGGTCCGCACCCGCGTAAACGTCGCGCGTCCGGTTTTACGGTCGATCACAACCCGGATATCCATTTCCGCGCCATAGCGGCTTTTGGCGGCACGCGCGAGGCTCTCTTCCATCGCTTCGATCACAAGTCCCGGTTCGATCATCTTTTCGCGGGCAACGGCCGCGGCTGTCTGAAGCAGCTCAAGCTGGTTTGCGGATGTAATGGCCATTTACTTGTTCTCCTCAGACTCTTCAGTCTTGATTTCGTCGAATTTGTCTTCGTTCAACACACCAGCGTTTTTCCGCTGGCGCAGCATTTCTGTGATCAGGTCATCGGTCAGAACCAGCTTGGCGTCGCTAAGCCAGTCAAACTGTAACCCGATGGTCCCTTCGGCGATGTTAATCAGCACTTCATTGCCCTCAACACCGGCTAGTTCACCTTTGAACCGACGACGCCCGTCGATCAGTTCGTCGGTTTCAATCTTGGCCTCATAGCCTTCAAACGTCTCAAAATCCTTGAGCCGGGTCAGGGGCCGGTCAATGCCGGGGCTGGACACTTCCAATGTATAGGTATCCAAAATCGGGTCTTCGACATCCAGAATTGCGCTGACAGCCGTCGAAATCTCGGCGCAATCATCAACTTCGATACCGCCCTTGGGTGTGTCTGCCATGATTTGCAGGATTGACGATTTGCCAGACATCAGACGCACGCGCACCAATTCATAGCCCATGTCCTCAAGGACTGGCGTAATAATCTCGGCCATCCGCCGATCTATCGCTGCTTTGGCAATCAGGTCGTTTGTCATCATCTTCTTCTGTTGTGTAAGCACAAAAAAACGGGCCCGCGGCCCGTTACTTGCGTCCGGTGGGCGTCGGGTGTGGACCCCAGCGCGCCGCTGTTGAAATGGATATAGACCGGGAAGGGTGAGTCTGCAAGGGGTGTATTATCTTCGCCTTCGTCCAGCAGGTAATTCTTTGGCAGACTTTGCCAATTCCTGAATGCTGCGGTCTGCTTTTTCATGCCGAATTTGTTTTTGCTGGTTTTTGAATTTGAGGTAATGCGCAGTTGCTTTTTTGTCTGCGTTACCTTTGCTGACTTGACCGCCGTCGTTCAAAACAGCGCGTCCAAGGTTCCCAAGTTGGGTGTCCAACAAAGATTGCGCGTCAGCCATAACAACCAATCGGCCAACATCCAGTTGGTCTTCAAAAATATCTAACAGTATTGTGGTAAGCCGATTCAGTTCCTTTATCTCCCGCTCGACCAAATAGTTCTTGGAAATCGTCACGTCAGTCTTGCGTATATTATCATGTGACCAACTTTGAAGACCCATGTCAGGCGCTTCATGGTCAACGCGGTTTGCAATCAGTTCAGCAGGGGTGCAGGACGTTACTGCATAAATCAGTTTCGCCTGAGTGTGTTTGTAGAAGGTCAATGCCGCTTCAGAACTCGCGGTATAGTCTTGGCACATTGCACATATACTAAGTAGCTCTCGATAAACGTTGGCTTCATCAGACCGAATATCACGAATAATATCGCGAAGCTCTTTGACTCGGTCAACGTTTTCAGGATTTTTTAACCGAACAGAGTCAACCACAAAACCCTTTTTTGCATACTGAACCAAAATCCCGGTTGCCCAGCGCCGGAATGCTGTAGCTTGAGTTGAGGACACCCGGTAACCAACGGAAATAATCAGATCCAAGCTAAATATCGAAACGGGCTTGGTAGAATGAGCAATGTGCAATTTTTGCACATTGCTATTTTCCTCCAACTCATCATCAGAGAAAATTCCGCTAATATGCTTGGATATTACACTTCGGTCTCTCCCAAACAATGTCGCAATTTGCGCCTGGGTCATCCATAAAGTTTCGCCTTCAAAACGGATATCCAGCCGCATATCTTTGTCCGAACCATAGACCAAAAACCGGTCTCCGGTTGCTTGGTCTTCAACCAAATGGACGGGCTCACTTATTTTTTCATTCATTTTGAATCTGCTTTTGTTTGATCGAGAACATTATAGCAACACCTTGCTTTTACAAAAGCTGTTTGATGCTGTTCTTATTTTGGAAATCAAACCGCCTTCTTTGCCACGATAAACGCGACCTTTTCCTTACTCATGATCATTTTCTGATCAATCTCAAACCCAGCATCCACAATGCTTTGAACCAGCTCATCCTGGGTTAAAAACCGCACCAGCGGTAGCACTCCGATAAACCGGCCAACCATCAGAAATGGCTTGATGAACCAAAACGAATTGCCAATGCAAACAGTCGAAGACACAAATACACCACCCGGTTTCAGCAGATCATATACTCGGGCCAGAACCGTCTCTTTGTTGTCCAGCAAATGCAGGATGCTGTGAGCCATGATCATGTCAAACGATGCGTCCGGCGCATTCAGTGATTCTATTTCAACCCGCTCGAACACCACATTGTCGACACCCTGCGCGCGGGCCTTGGACTGCGCGATTGCGATCATTTTGCGAGAGACATCAGTGGCGCGGATCTGACCTGCAAAGGACGCGTGGGCCAGCGCAGTTGAACCAGTCCCGCAGCCAAATTCCAGAACGCTGGACTCTGACGTCAGATATGTGCGCGTTATATCCAACTTTTTCTGATAGGCTTCTTCGTCGCCAATTGGCGCCTTTGAATAGCTTTTGGCGATCCAGTCCCAGAACCATTTATTCGTACGCATCAAGATTTCCTAGTTAAACTACGGGCAATACAGTTTATCCGATCCACCAACGCTCACTGATGCGCCCATCATCCAGTGGACCGCGCGCGCCGATCAGCTTTGGCACGCCGACGCCCGCGCGTGCAGCCAACGCCATGTTGTCTCTGGATGGATGGTAGACAAATTCGCCACGTCCACGCAGACCTTTGGGTTCGGGCAATTCAGCAACGTCAACAAATCCGTCACGCAAAGCCTCGGCTCGGATTTTGGCATCCGGGATCACGATGATTTCAACGCTGTCCAGCCATCCTGCCTGACCGTCTTTGTAGTGTTGCCTAACCCGTTGGCCCAGAAAATGCCGCCCGGATTCGAGCCGTTCAGGCCGGTAAAGACCGGTGCCCTGACCGGATATTGACTGCATGACCAAAGAAGGTTCGGCCAATAGATAGGGTAAATCAGGGTTTGATGATGACAAATCTACCCGCACATGATGCGAATCTGTTGCCTCTGCGTGAACAACGCCGATTTCTGCGCCAGTTTCGGCTCCAAACAGTGACTCAACCACGTCCGTCGCGCCAAATGCAGTACCATCCTGAAACGCCACATCGCTGCGCAATTCAAATTCCCAGACGCGGGCATCGCTACTGCTGGACCAGCTGGTCGCCAACTCTCCGCGCAAAACTCCGTTTGGGGCAACCTCGGTCAGCGTGTCAAAGACAGCCGCGCGCCAGACCTGATCGAAACTGTCGCCATCACGCGGCAAGGCCAGACGCAACCGACCACCGGCACGTGGAGTCGCCGCAGACAGGCCCGACGCGGCCAGCAATGCCGCAGCAGCACCCGATGTGAATAAGGCACGGCGATCCATCCAGGTCATTTCAGCGCCTCTTGTCCGATTTTATTCATCACCTTCACCAGTTCGGCGCTGATCCCCGGTTCTGACAGGGCGTGGCCAGCATTGCGTATCATCATCAGCTTACAACTTGGCCACAGTTTGGAAATCTTCCAGGCCGAAGTCGGTGGGCAGATCATGTCATAGCGACCCTGAACAATGATGCCGGGAATATGCGATATCCGACCCATATTGGCCAAAATCTGGCCATCAAACTTCAAAAACCCGGCATTGTGGAAATAGTGATTCTCAAGCCGGGCAAACGCCCTTGCATAGTGTCCGTGGCTCTCTCCGGTGTTGCCGTTGGAGTGAATCGACGCAAGCGCATTCTCCCAGGCCGACCACGCCCGACTATAACGCGTTTCCGTTGCCAGATCGCCCGAAAACAGACGTTTGTGATAGGCCGTGATCATATCGCTGCGTTCTGCATCCGGAATCAGCGATACAAAGCGCGCCCATGTTTCAGGCCAGAATTTCCCGGCACCACCACCATAGAACCAATCAAGCTCGCTTTGCGTCATCAGAAACACGCCGCGCAGAATAAGATGGCGCACGCGATCAGGATGGGTTTGGGCATAGATCAACGCCAGCGTTGCTCCCCAACTGCCGCCAAACACCATCCAGTCGGAAATATTCAGTTTCTGGCGAATTTTTTCGATATCCGCCACCAAATGCCAGGTGGTATTGTCATCAACCGACGCATGAGGTCGGGATCGGCCACAGCCACGCTGATCAAAAAGAATCACCCGATAGACTTTTGGGTCAAAGTAACGTCGCATAGCCGGACTGCATCCACCCCCCGGACCGCCATGTAACACAACCACGGGTATCCCGTTGGGATTGCCGCATTGTTCCATATATACCTTATGGCCTTGCCCAACCTCAAGCATCCGCTGATCGAATGGTTCGATCGACGGGTGAAGATATTGCACTGCGCGCTTTTGGTCCGGATACTTGTCCATTGCTGCCCTATATAGAATGGAACGACAAAAGAGCATATGGTGACAAAAATGCAAGCGTCTCAAACAACCGTAGACCCGACGGAAGTCGCGAAATTCGAGGCTATGGCCGCCGAATGGTGGGATCCGGCCGGAAAATTTAAACCTTTGCACATGCTGAACCCCTGTCGGCTTGATTATCTGACGACTCAGATTGCCGGGGAATATGATCTTGATCTGACCACATCGCAGCCGTTTTCCGGACTGCGTATTCTGGATATTGGCTGTGGCGGCGGCCTGTTGTCGGAACCCATGGCGCGCCTAGGTGCCGATGTTGTTGGCGCGGATGCCGCCGAAGGCAACATTCCGGTAGCGCAGGTTCATGCCGCTCAATCTGGTTTAGATATCGACTATCGCCATGTCACCGCCGAAACCTTGGCCGAAGCAGGTGAACAGTTCGACGTTGTGCTGAACATGGAAGTGGTTGAACACGTCGCCGATCCGCTGGTTTTTCTGACGGCCTGTCGACAATTGCTAAAACCCGGTGGGCTGCATTTGTGTTCAACGATCAACCGCAACCCGAAATCCTATATGGTGGCGATTGTAGGGGCCGAGGTGGTGATGCGCTGGCTACCTCGTGGCACCCATGACTGGGCCAAATTTATTACACCGGATGAGCTGTATGAATTGCTGACCAACGCCGGTTTCACACCCGTGGATCGTAAAGGGTTTGTGTTCAACCCGATCTTGTGGAGCTGGAGCCTGTCTGACCGCGATCTAAGCGTTAACTATGTCACGGCCAGCTTGAAGCCATAGCCGTTTTCTTTAAAAGAAAACGGACCGGAATTTTTGAAAAATTCCGTTACCCGACGCGAACAGATTAGTCCTCGTCTTCCAAACGCACCCGTAGTTCCCGCAAGATCGGCAGTACGGACCGCACTTTGCTTTCACCCAGATGACCCACCACCTCATTGATCATCGGTGTGATTGCTGAAATTGCCTGATTGCGGGCTTGTCGGCCGGCCGGGCTTAGCGCCACCATTTTGCGCCGCGCATCGTCCCAATCTGGTCGAACATGGACATACCCAGCCCATTCCAGTTTGTTAAGCGTATTGGTCATCGCCCCGCGCGTCACATGAAACGCCGAGGCCAATTGCGCGGGCGAGCGTTCATTCCCGATAAAGCTAAGGTGGTTCAACACTGAAAAATGCGAAATCTCCATGCCCTTGGGCAGCACCCGGCTTAGCCGGTTACGCAGCAGCTGGTCTGCTGTCAAAATCTCGCTGAACAGCGTCACCGCCAAGGCATTGGTATCGTCTGTCATTCTGGCCCGTCAAATTTGCGATCATGTGTCAGCGCCGGAACTTTGCGACGCGCTGATGTAACTGCTGTAGCATCCATATCAAACATATGAATACCCGGTTCCGTGCCCGCATCCAACAAAACCTCGCCCCAAGGCGAAATTGCCATCGAATGCCCATAAGTTTGGCGTTTCGGCCCTCGTGTTGTTGCATGTGTCCCGGTTTGTGCCGCTGCCAGCACGTATGATCCGGTCTCGATCGCGCGGGCCTGCAATAAAGGCTGCCAATGATGTTTACCGGTTGCGGGTGAAAATGCGGCTGGAACCGTCAATATCTCGGCACCCGCCTGCGCCAGCGCCCGATGCAAATAGCCAAAACGCACATCATAACAAATGCTAAGCCCGACACGCCCAAATGACGTATCCGCCACAACCGCGCGTGTCCCGGGGCGATAACCTGCGGATTCCTGAAAGGTTTCTTCGGCGGTGACCTGCACATCAAACATGTGGATTTTGTCGTACCAAGCCCTGATTGACCCATCAGGTGCAATCAGAAAACTGCGATTGGCAAAACGCCCGTCCGCGTCATCGGTTTTAAGCGCCAAAGATCCGATCGACAGCCAAATACCCAGCTCAGCCGCCTGCGCGCGTAGCCCGGCCAGAGTCAGATCATCATCTTGATGTTGCAGCACGTCATTTTGAAGGGTGCGACTGCCAGATATAATGTTGGTTACTTCTGGCGTCAGGACGAACCCAGCACCCTGACCCGCTGCTTCGGCCACAAATGCAGATGTCACCGCAAGATTTGCCTGCGGATCATCCCCCGAACACAATTGAACAAGTGCTGTTTTCATCAGACAGTCAGCAGCGGTTCCAACTGACCCGCCTTTTCAAGAGCAAACAGTTCATCACAGCCACCCACATGCGTTTCGCCAATGAATATTTGCGGTACAGTGTTCCGTCCGTTGGCCCTTTGAATCATTTCCGGTTTGCGGTCCGGATTGCTACGGACATCAATTTCAGAAAAATTTATGCCCTTCTGTTTCAGCAACCGTTTGGCTGCATGACAGAATCCACACAATGGTGACGTATAAATCTCGACTGGTTGCATTTTCGTTATCCCCTAATGTTACCTATTCATCGGGGATTTAGGCATCCTTTGCAACGCGTGCCAGTGTCACTATGGAAATCTCACCTGATCCGGCCGCTTTCAGAGCTTCGGCACAAGCCGCCAAAGTTGCCCCCGATGTCATCACATCATCCACCAGCAACACCGGGCGCGCCGTAATACGATGCCGTCTTTTACCATTCAGTGAAATCGCCCCGGCGAGACTGGAAAATCGCTCTGCTACAGATTTGCCGTCCAGCATTCGGGTACGCCGCAACCGAACCAGCACATCCGGACAATACGACAGCCCCAATTCCTGCGCCAATCCCTCCGCCAGCAAGGCCGATTGGTTATACCGTCGCTTAACCAATCGCGTCCAATGCAGCGGAACCGGCACAATCAGCGTGTTTTCCTGAACCAGTTCCCGTGCAACCCGCCCCATCCACAGCGCCGCCGGTCGCGCAATTTCTGCGCGGTCTCCGTGCTTTAGCGCCAAAACCATCTGACGTGCGCGATCTTTGTAAATCAACGCAGATCGTCCTGAAACCCAGGGCCGCGGGGTTTTCATGCAGTCATCGCATTCAATCCGATGCCCGTCATGGCCGCCCTGCAACGGCGTGCCACAGGCTTCGCAAACCACCCCGCCAATAAACGGAGTATCCCGCCAACAATGACCACATAAACCGAAATCAGAATCAACCATAACACCGCAGCCTAAACAGCGTGGCGGATACAAAATTTCGACAGCGGTTTGAATCCTTTGCAACATCTGACTATTGAGCCTTTATGACAAAAGCACCCTTATTGTTTGACCGATCTGCCCTGACCGCCCATCGCGCCCGTGCGACGCCGGACGCAATGTTTTTGCATCAGGCCGCACTGGACGAAGCACAGGATCGCATAAGTTTGGTTAACAGGACGTTTAAGTCGGTGGCTGTCATAACCCCGTTTCCCGATCTTTGGTCAGATGCATTTGCGAACGCCGTCGTTGTTCCTGATGACGATACATTGACCCTTGCCGCCAACTCGTTTGATCTGGTGATCCATGCAATGTGCCTGCATTGGGCCAATGATCCGGTTGGGCAGTTAATCCAGTGTCGGCGTGCATTGCGCGAAGACGGGTTGTTTTTGGGTGTCATGCTGGGCGGCCAAACACTGTATGAACTGCGGTCAGCCCTGTCCGAGGCCGAAAGCCAGATTTCAGGCGGTCTATCCCCCCGCGTTGCGCCAATGGGCGATATCCGCGATCTGGGCGCATTGATACAGCGCGCCGGGCTGGCTCTGCCAGTGGCGGATGGGAATGTTTTGACCGCAGAATACCGCGACCTGTCCCATTTGATGCATGATTTGCGGATGATGGGTGAAACTAATGTAATGTCGACTCGTCTGCGTCACGCAACAAAGCGTACAGTGTTTGACGCGGCTGCCGCCATTTATGCAACCCACTATGCCAATGACGCTGGCCGCATCCCTGCTACTTTTGATATCATAACGCTGACAGGCTGGGCGCCCTCAGACAACCAGCCTAAACCATTGCGACCCGGATCGGCGCAGGCCCGGTTAGCCGACGCACTTGGCACCCCCGAAACAAAGCTCTCAGGATACTGAAATGCCCGATACCGAAGACACACCAAACAAAATCGGCATCCTGCTGGCCAATTTGGGTACACCGGATAGCTATGATTACTGGTCCATGCGCCGCTATTTGGGTGAATTCCTGTCAGACAAACGTGTGATCGATTATCCAAGCTGGAAATGGCAACCCATTCTGCAGTTGTTTGTCCTGACCAAACGCCCGTTTTCCAGTGGCAAAGCCTATAAATCCATTTGGAACACTGAAGCTGACGAAAGCCCCTTGTTAACAATCACAAAACAGCAAACCGCAAAAATCGCCAAGGCCATGCAGTTGCAACATGGTGACAACATTATGGTGGATTTCTGCATGCGCTATGGCAATCCTTCGACCCGATCCAAAGTAAAGGAACTGATCGCGGCAGGGTGTCAGAAAATCCTGTTTGTTCCGCTTTACCCGCAATACGCCGGTGCCACATCGGCCACTGCCAACGACGCGTTTTTCAAGGCACTGATGCAAGAAGTCGCGCAGCCTGCCGCCCGCACGATTGAGCCCTATTACAATCAGCCGCTTTACATTGATGCCCTGGCCCAGTCGGTCGAGCGTAGCTATTCTGCGCTAGAGACAAAGCCCGACATCCTGATCTGTTCTTACCACGGCGTACCAGAACGCTATGCTATGCAAGGCGACCCTTATGTCGACCAATGCCACAAAACCACACAACTACTGGGCGAGCGGCTTGGGTGGGCCGACACCGACATAGTCTCTACGTTTCAATCAAAATTTGGCCCCGAGGAATGGGTTAAACCCTATACCGTCGAAGAAGTCGCGCGTTTGGCCGAATCAGGAAAAACCAATATCGCCGTCTGCGCACCGGCATTTTCCGCCGATTGCATCGAAACGCTAGAAGAGATTAACGAAGAGATAAAACATAGTTTTCAAGCAGCTGGCGGACAGACGTTTACCTACATCCCGTGCCTGAATGACGATGATGCACATATCACGGCACTTACAGCGGTGATTGAGCAAAACCTAACCGGCTGGGTCAACTAAGCAACACCAGCTGAAAAGAAAAAGGCGGCGGGAAACCCCACCGCCTCTTAATCTTAAGATCGAAAAGATTATTAGTTGGAACCGATAGCGGCAGCAACAACAACCAGCAGGATCAACGGCAGAACGATGCCGGAAGATGAGCTGCCTGTTTCTTCGACGATTACTGGTGCTTCAACAATTGGCTCTGCCAAGTTGCCTGCTGTACCAGCTGTAGCTGCGGCCGACAGTGTGGCCGCGAGAACGAGTTTC
>JAHRVZ010000012.1 GCA_019090405.1 Paracoccaceae bacterium | reverse complement strand
GGTGGGCGACCCTGGAATCGAACCAGGCGTGCGTCTCCGCGAGGGAGTTACAGTCCCCTGCCACACCTTGCGGCCTGTCGCCCACTGCCATGGCGCATGCGCCTGACGTGCCATAGCGCATTGCGCCTGACGTGAAGGCGTGATTACAAGCGGCTCACAGGGGCGTCAACAGAAAAATCCCTCAATTTGAGGCCTGACGTGAAATGCCAACGACAAGGACCGCAGCCATGAAAAAACCCAAATGGGTGGTTGAAAAGGAACAGGCCCGCAAAGCCGCCGGACTCGAAACGGTTTGGTTGTTCGGTCTGCATGCGGTGCGCGATGCTCTTTTGAACCCAAAACGCGAGAAACTGAACCTGATCGTGACTCGCAACGCATTGGCAAAGCTTGCAGATGCAGTTGCATCCTCTGGGATTGAACCTGAAATGGTCGACCCTCGCAATTTTAAACCGCCGATTGATCCCGGATCCGTACATCAGGGCGCGGTGCTTGAGGTCAAACCGCTGAAATGGGGGTCGCTGTCAGAAGTGTGCATTGGGGCTGTTGCACCGCGCGTGATTCTGCTGGACCGGGTCACAGACCCGCATAATGTCGGCGCGATTCTGCGCTCGGCCGAAGTGTTGGCCGCCTCTGCGGTGATTGGGACGCGTCACCATTCAGCACCTGAGACCGGGGCGCTGGCGAAATCAGCCAGTGGGGCGCTTGAACGTCAGCCCTATCTGCGGGTGCGCAATCTGGCCGATACCATCATCGAGTTGCAAAACATGGGCTATCTGGTTCTGGGATTGGACGGAGAGGCAGATCAAACGATTGAAACGGCTGTTGCCGGTGTTACCGACCGTCCAATCGCATTGGTATTGGGCGCCGAGGGGCCGGGATTGCGCCAAAAGACCAAGGAAACTGTGGATCAATTGGTGAAAATAAACGCAGGTGGGGAATTTGGGTCGCTGAATGTGTCCAACGCGGCGGCCATTGCGCTTTATGCAACCAGGGCGGGGTAGCCGACGCTATTTTGTAACAAAACTTCACGGGTTTAGTGCTGCGGGTCACAAGTTCGTTCAATAGGGTTCCCAGTTGGCGCGGAAATTGCCATTATCAGTCAGATACCACCCGCAACCGAGACACGCCTATGCTTACTCGTCGCCAAACTCTTGCCAGCCTTGCCGCACTTCCAGTGTCGCTTATGGCCGGCGCCAGCCCTGCGGCTTCGCCAATGATTTATGCGCCCGGAAGGGTGGCGATAAACGGCTATGATACTGTTGCCTATTTCAGTGACGCCAAACCGGTGCTTGGGAAACGCAGTCAGGCGGTGATGTGGAAAGGCGCGATCTGGCAGTTCAGGTCGGCCAGCAACCGTATCAAATTTGAATCCGACCCTTGGGCGTTTGCACCAAGTTTTGGTGGTTATTGTGCGTATGGAATGTCGATCGGTCTGGCCTCAACCACAAGCCCCGATGCCTGGCGTATCTACAACAACAAATTATTCCTGATCCACAATCTGAAGACCCGCGAAATCTGGGAACGTGACATTGACGGAAATATTGCGAGAGCAAACCATAATTGGCCAGCGGTATTGCGCCAGTAATGCAATTACTTAGGCCAAATTCCGCCGTTTTGTTCACATGGCCGCGAGCCGACCTTTAATCGCCACAAAGCATACCTACATCCTTATCAGACCACGGGCCGGAACTCTCGTGGATCCTTACACTGTCCCTCGTTCCGTACCTTAGCGCCCGGGTTTTTTAACTCTGGGCGCTTTTTTTTGTCATACCGTGCCGGTAGGGTGCGCAAATGACCAACTATTCAGATGCAGTATTGCGAGAAATTTTATCCCGAACCAAGCGTATAGCGATGGTAGGGGTGTCGCTGAACCCCGTCCGTCCCAGCAATTTTGTGGCGCGTTATCTGGGGCTTAAGGGATTTCACGTCATTCCGGTAAATCCGGTTGCCGCCGGGGAAACGCTCTATGGGCAAACCGTGGTTGGCGCGCTTGCTGATATCGACGGCCCAGTGGATATGATCGACATATTTCGCCGCTCTGAGGCAGTTCCGGAAATTGTCGACGAGGCGCTTTCGTTGTTTGCGGATCTTGACACCATCTGGATGCAGATTGGTGTTGAACATGCCCAAGCAGCAGCAAAAGCAGAATCGCGGGGTGTCACGGTGATCCAGAACCGCTGCCCAAAGATTGAATATCAGCGTCTGTTTGGCGAATTGCGAATGGGTGGTTTTGCCACCGGTGTCATTTCGTCCAAGTTGTAGAAGTATCAATACTTTGGGTTTTGAGGGCCCAAATATGGCAAAGCACTAGACATTTCACACCTCGATGCTGCATATGCAGCATATGGACCTCGATAGCAGATACCCGAGTGTTGCAGACCTTCGACGGCAAGCGCAAAAGCGGATGCCGAAATTCGTCTGGGATTTTCTGGATAGCGGAACCGGTGTTGAGGCTGCCAAATCCCGCAATCGCGATGCCTTGGATCAGATCGGGTTTTTGCCATCAATATTGCACGGCCCGCAAACTGTTGATCTAAGCACACAGTTTTTGGACCAGACCTATCCGGTTCCGTTTGGCATGGCTCCGGTTGGTATGTCGGGCCTGATGTGGCCCGACGCCGAGGGCCATTTGGCCCGTGCGGCTGCCAGAGTTGGTGTGCCTTATACATTGTCCTGTGTCGCATCGCAGACGCCCGAGGAACTGGCACCGCATTTGGGTGCGCAGTTATGGTTTCAGTTCTATCCGCCCAAAGACCCGGATATTCGCCGCGATCTGTTGGATCGGGCGCGCGCAGCGGGGTTTGGGACGCTGGTGCTTACAGTGGATGTGCCGGTGGCGTCGCGTCGTGAACGCCAGACCAGATCGGGACTGACACAACCGCCGCGTTTGACACCACGCCTTATGGCGCAGGTGTTGGCGCGTCCTGCCTGGGGGCTTGGGATGGCGCGCAAGGGCATGCCGCGGATTCGAACGCTTGACAAATACACCGACAATTTGATCGCCCGCTCGGCCACGGAACATGTCGGATATCTGCTGCGGACCTCGCCGGATATGGAATATGCCAAATGGCTGCGGGACTATTGGGATGGACCGTTGATCGTCAAAGGCGTGCTGCGCGCCGAAGATGCGCCCGCACTTGAAGCGATGGGTATGGACGCGATATGGGTGTCCAACCACGCTGGCCGTCAGTTTGACGGGGCACCTGCATCCATCGAAGTGTTGCCTGCAATTCGCGCAGCCACCCGTTTGCCGCTGATCTTTGACAGTGGCATTGAGGGCGGTCTGGATATCCTGCGCGCAATCGGGCTGGGTGCCGATTTTGTCATGCTTGGGCGGGCTTTTCACTATGCGCTTGCGGCAATTGGACCAGCTGGACCTGCGCATCTGATACATATGCTGTCACAGGATATGATTGCAAATATGGGGCAATTGGGGGCCAGAACGCTGGCGGACCTGCCTGATCCGATTACATTGAACGACCTGACTGCCAACTCTCAGTTTTGACCTTCGAGGCCCCAATGACCGATTTTAACAAAATCCTGATCGCCAATCGCGGCGAAATTGCTATTCGCATCATGCGGGCTGCCAACGAGATGGGCAAACGCACGGTTGCTGTCTTTGCCGAAGAGGACAAACTGGGCCTGCACCGGTTCAAAGCAGACGAAGCCTATCGCATTGGCGAAGGGCTGGGGCCGGTCGCGGCCTACCTTAGTATTGATGAAATGATCCGGGTCGCCAAGCAATCTGGTGCCGATGCAATCCACCCCGGCTATGGGTTGCTGTCCGAAAACCCTGATTTCGTTGATGCCTGCACACAAGCGGGCATTGTGTTCATTGGTCCCAAGGCCGAAACAATGCGCGCCCTTGGCGACAAAGCAAGTGCGCGCAAGGTGGCAATGGCCGCTG
>JAHRVZ010000150.1 GCA_019090405.1 Paracoccaceae bacterium | reverse complement strand
GTCATACAGGTTTCCATTCCCAGGGCTTTGACGCCTTCGACCATTGCTTCGAGAGTCTCCATATCCCGGGTTTTTGGCCCCCGCCAGGCAGCGCCCATGCAATACCGGGTCGCGCCGTTTTCTTTGGCTTTGCGGGCCTCGGACAAAACCCGTTCGACCTCGATCAATTTGCTGGCCGAGAGCTTTGCGCCGTTGCGCGCCGATTGGCTGCAATAGGCACAATCCTCGGCACAGCCGCCGGTTTTGATGCTTAGCAATTTGCTGCGTTGCACCTGATTTGGGTCAAAATACCTGCGGTGAACGGTATGGGCCTGAAACAACAGGTCATTCAGGGGTTGGCGATACAAAATATCAGCTTCTGCGCGCTTCCAATCATTGCGTATGTCCATACCATCCAACACCTGTGTATCTCCTGAATTACCACCTGCGACACCCAACTGTGTCATGGGTTGCGATTTTATAGATTATTCAGATTGGAAAGGCGATGGGTGATAGTAATTATAGATAATACTGTAAATATTGGTTAATATCAATGAGTTCAACGCATAGCATTGACTGGGCGAACAGGATAAGGCGGCTATTTTTCGTTCAGAAAACCTGGCCGCCCGATGCTTTCATAGCCAGTAAATCCAGCCTGTTTGACGTCTTTCACAGAATAGACATTGCGAAGGTCTGCCATATGAGGCGTGGCCATTTTTCGAACCAACCGTTTCAGATCAAGCGCACGGAATTCGTTCCATTCGGTCAGGATCACCACGAGATCAGCACTGTTTGCCGCCTGATAGGCGTTCTCGACCCAATTCACCCCCGGCAACAAAGCCTCGCCTTCGTGACGACCCTGCGGATCTGTCACCCGGACGCGGGCACCTCCGCCAATAAGCGCGGGGATGATTGTCAACGCAGGCGAATCACGCATGTCATCGGTGTCAGGTTTGAACGTCACCCCCAGCACTGCCACCAGTTTGCCGTTGAACGATCCTCCGCAAAGGTCTTCAAGTTTGTGGATCATCCGCCGCTTAAGTTCATCATTGACGTTAATCACCGTTTCGGTGATCTGCATTGGCACGGAATTATCCTGCCCTATACGGGCCAACGCCTTGGTGTCTTTGGGAAAACAACTGCCGCCATAGCCGGGTCCGGCCTGCAAGAATCGCGCCCCAATTCGGGCGTCCAGCCCCATGCCGGCAGAGACCTCTTTCACATCCGCGCCAACCCGTTCGCACAACAGCGCGATTTCGTTGATGAAAGTAATCTTGGTCGCCAGAAACGCGTTCGCTGCGTATTTGATCATCTCGGCGCTTTCCAGATCGGTAGTGACAACCGGATACTCGCGCAAAGAAAGTGGGCGATAGATTTCGGCCATCACGTCGCCGGCACGTTCGTTCTGGACGCCGACAACCACCCGGTCGGGTTTCATGAAATCCTCGATCGCTTCGCCTTCGCGCAGGAACTCGGGGTTGCTGGCAACGTCAAATTCTAGGTCTGGATTGGCCTTACGCACGGCCTGTTTTACCGCGCGGTTGGTGCCGACAGGCACCGTGGATTTGGTGACGATCACCAAATAATCAGTCGCAGCCTGTGCAATTTCGGTGGCTGCCGCCATTACATAGGACAGGTCCGCATGACCATCGCCCCGCCGCGTCGGTGTCCCAACCGCAATGAATACCGCCTGCGCGCCATCTATGGCCTGCGCCAGATCAAGCGTAAAGGTCAGCCGACCAGCAGCGACGTTTTTAGACATCAATGCCTGCAAGCCCGGTTCGTAAATCGGTACTTCGCCGCGTTCCAGTTTCTCGATCTTATCGGGGTCTTTGTCGACACAAACCACATCGTGACCGAAATCAGAGAAACACACACCAGACACCAAACCGACATAGCCGGTCCCGATCATTGCAATTTTCATAACCCTGCCTCTTTTCCGCGTGTTGCGGAGTTGTTTTTGACCCTATTCAATCTACGCTTGGCTCTCAAGTAGGCGCAACAGGTACTGGCCGTATTCATTTTTGCCAAATATTTGCGCCCGTTGCCGCAGTTGATCGTTGTCAATCCAGCCCTGTGCAAATGCGATTTCATCAGGGCTTCCGACTTGCTGGCCTTGTCGGTCCGACAAGGTGCGCACGAAATTACCCGCGTCCAGCAGGCTGGAATGTGTGCCGGTATCAAGCCAGGCATAGCCACGTCCCATCTGTTGTACCTGCAATTCACCAGCCTGCAGGTATATCTCAAGCAGGCTGGTGATTTCCAGTTCACCGCGCGGCGATGGCACTACGTCGCGAGCTTTTTGCGGTGCAGTGCCATCCAGAAAATACAACCCGGTAACAGCATAGGGCGAAGGGGCTTTTGTCGGTTTTTCGACAATACTGCGGACGCTGCCATCAGCGGCGAAATCCACCACGCCATAGCGTTCAGGATCAGCCACACGATATCCAAAAACAGTGCCGCCTTGGGTCTGCGCATCGGCCTGGGCCAAACTTTCGGGTAAACCGTGGCCGAAAAAGATGTTGTCACCCAGTACCATCGCGCTTGGGGCGCCATTCAGAAAATCTTCGGCAAGAAGATAGGCCTGCGCCAATCCGTCAGGCGACGGTTGTTCGATATAGGTAAAAGACAGCCCCCATTGCTGACCGTCGCCCATCAACCGCTGAAACTGTTCGCGATCCTGAGGCGTGGTGATGATTGCAATCTCGCGGATTCCGGCCAGCATCAAGACACTAAGCGGATAAAAAATCATCGGTTTGTCATAGATTGGCAGCAGTTGTTTGGACAGGCCCATAGTGATCGGATAAAGACGCGTGCCGGAACCACCGGCCAGAATAATGCCTTTTCGTTGTATCATGCTATTGCCCCAAGTTGCTGTAAAACGCGGGCCAGACCGGCCTGCCATTGTGGTTGGCAAACGCCGAAATCATCTGCCAGTTTGCTGCAATCAAGCCGGGAATTCAGCGGCCTTACGGCAGGCGTTGGATAGTCTAGCGTCGGAATGCCGGTGACAACCACTTTGTGTCCAGCGGCAGCAAAGATTTCGCGGGCAAAACCGGCCCAACTGGTCGCCGGTGCACCGGTATAATGATAGGTGCCGCCCTGCTGCCCGTCAGTCATGGCCCGCGCCAACGTTAACAACGTTTCAGCAATATCACGCGCCGGAGTGGGACCGCCGATCTGATCGTCAACCACGCTCAGCGCGTCACGGCTTTCTGCCAGTCGCAGCATGGTACGCACAAAATTAGAGCCATGCGCAGAAAAAACCCAGGATGTGCGCAGAATGATATGGTTGCCTCCGACAGCCCGAATGGCATCTTCACCTGCCAGTTTGCTTTGACCATAGACGTTTTGCGGCGCAACAGGGTCTGTTGTGCTGCGTGCATTGTCGCCACTACCATCAAACACGTAATCGGTTGAGACATGCAGAAACGGCAATCCACGATCCGCAGCGGCACGCGCCATGATACCCGGGGTTGTACCGTTGATCTGATGCGCCAGATCAGGTTCGGATTCAGCACGATCCACCGCCGTATAGGCCGCCGCGTTGATAATTGCGTCGGCATCGGTATGAGCGATCAGATCGGCGCATTGGGCAGGGTTCGCCAGATCCGCCTGTGCCCGCGACAGCGCAGCAAATTCGACCCTATTATGGCGCGAAACCTCGGCCAGTTCGGTCGCAACTTGCCCGGTTGTGCCAAAAATCAGCAGTTTCATTTGGCAGTCCCGAGTCGTGTGCCAACACCATCACGCGCCTGCAAGGCCTGCCACCAGTCCTGATTGTCCAGATACCAACGCACGGTTCTTTCCAACCCTTGCTCAAGCGTTACAGATGGCCGCCAGTCCAATTCATCGCGGATACGGCTGGGATCAATCGCATAACGCAGATCATGGCCGGGGCGGTCCGTGACATAGGTAATCAGGTCAGAATAGGGTCTAATACTGGGGGAAAGACGGTCCAGAATGGTACAAATCATCTGTACCAGATCAATATTACGCGCTTCGTTTTCGCCACCGATATTATAGCTGCGCCCAACTTTGCCCTTGGTCATGACTGTCAGCAGGGCATCGGCGTGGTCCTCGACATACAGCCAGTCACGGACATTTTCGCCTTGGCCGTAGATCGGAATATCACGCCCGGCCAGTGCATTCAGGATCACCACCGGAATGAGCTTTTCCGGGAAATGATAGGGACCATAATTGTTGGAACAATTGCTAAGAACCACCGGCAGGCCATAGGTTTCCTGCCAAGCCCGGACAAGATGGTCACTGGCGGCTTTTGAGGCGGAATAGGGACTGTTTGGCATGTAGGGACTGTCTTCGGTGAACAGGCCGGTATCCCCGAGGCTGCCAAAAACTTCGTCGGTGGAAATGTGGTGAAAGCGAAACGAATCCAGCCGACCCTGAGATTCCCAATACTGGCGTGCAGATTGCAACAATGTGTAGGTTCCGGTAACGTTGGTCTGAATAAATGCACCCGGACCGTCAATAGACCGGTCAACGTGGGATTCTGCGGCCAAATGCATAACCGCATCCGGTTTGTGGCGGCTGAATATAGTGTCTAATAGGGTGGATTCGCAAATATCTGCGTGCTCGAACACATAGCGCGGGTTGTCTGCAACCATGGCAACATTGTCTAAACAGGCAGCATAAGTCAGCGCATCCACATTGACGACACTATAACCCTGCGCAATGGCTGCGCGCACAACCGCGGACCCGATAAAACCGGCACCACCCGTAACCAAAATCTTCATTCGGCGCTCCATTCAAATGGCAGATCGGCGTCGGCCAACAAAGGTGAGGTCATATCTTTGGCCGACAATATGGCAGCGGTATCGCCTAACTCCCAATCTACACCTATCTCAGGGTCATCCCAGCGTATCCCGCGATCACAATCGGGCGCATATGGGGCGGAACATTTATAGATGATCTCGGTCATGGGCGCGCGACTTGCAAAACCATGCGCGAACCCTGCCGGCACTAGCAACTGTCGGCCATTTTCAGAACTAAGTTCAACCGCGACCCACTGGCCAAACGTGGGCGATCCTCGCCGGATGTCCACCGCCACGTCAAGCAACGCACCACGACCACAACGCACCAATTTGGTCTGCGCCTGCGGAGGTGTCTGATAATGCAGACCACGTACAGTGCCGGCAGTTTCAGACATCGAGTGATTGTCCTGCACAAAATCAATGTCAATGCCAGCTTGCTCTAATGTCGCGCGATTCCAGCTTTCCGAAAAAAAGCCACGGGAATCTCCATGACGGGCCGGTGTCAGAATTAGCACACCCGGTAGCGAAGTTTGGTCAATTTGCATTAGGCTGTCTGCTCCTGGGTTTTGCTGCTGATGGGGGCTTAGCAATTCGGCCCTAGTTTGTCACTTTGGATATTGTCAGGGCAAGTTTTCTGTTGGCTGATGCAGCAAATTATCAAACAATTAACAAAATACTGCTTTGAATTGTTGAGTGAAGTGCGAATTGTCGCAAACAAGACCAAAGCAGGCAGAACCAGGTTGCGCAACAAGTTGGAATACAACACAGCAGGAACGCTGGTGGCGGTTGTGGCAACCTATAACCGGTTGGATAAACTGCGCTTGACGATGGCGCGACTGTTGGACAACCCGCCAAGGCATTTGGACAGGCTGATTGTGGTTGATAATGCCTGTACAGACGGCACGACAGAATGGTTGAAAAACCAAAATGATCCGCGAATCATGGTGATTCATTGCGATGAAAACCTTGGCGGAGCAGGTGGATTTGAAGCCGGGATGCGGTATGCCAGCGAAAAAATTGATCCGGATTGGATCGTCGTTATGGATGACGACGCCTATCCGGCTATCAACGCTCTGCAGCAATTTCATAGCCAGCCACGAGATCAGGATAAGGCGGTTGCAGCAGCAGTCTATTATCCTGATGGCAAAATTTGCGAAATGAACCGCCCGTCAATCAACCCGTTCTGGCGGCCAAAAGTCTTTATCAACACTGTGCTTGGGGCGCTGACCGGACGTGGGCGGGATTGCTATCACATTCCATATGATACCTATGAAGCGACCGTTCCAATAGAAATTGACCTAAGCTCATTTGTGGGGCTTTTTGTGTCGCGCAAAATGATTGCAAAAGTTGGGTTGCCTGATGGCGGGCTATTTTTATATGGCGATGATGTGATCTATACTCTGCGGTTGCGACGCAATGGGTTTGCCATTCAGTTTGAACCGGAACTGCGGTTTGAACACGCGTGTTCGACCTTTGCATCTGATGCGCAGCGCGTGTTCAACCCGTTATGGAAAGTCTATTATGCCTATCGTAACGGGCTAATCATGTACCGGAATGCGGCGGGCCTGATGTTCTGGCCCTTGTTATTGCTGGTTTTGCCCAAGTGGCTGTTGGCAACTCGACGCTATGGCGAAAAGCGCGCCATATATCTGCAGATGCTAAGGCTTGCCGTCTGGCACGGGATACGCGGGCGCACAGATACCGATCATGACGAGATTCTTGCTTTGGCCCGGAAAAGACCCCAAATTGGCAAAATAGACACTAATTTGGGTTCTAGCTGTTTAGAATTGTCTTGTGATGCCGCGCAAGCAGCAACACTCCAAAACCCAAAGTAACTGTTGATATTGCAATCACATAGACCGGGGACACATATTGCGGATTATACATCGGATACAATCCAGAGCGCATCAACCCGGTGATATGAATCAGCGGATTGTAGTACAATACTGACTGCACGCTGTTGGGCAGATCTTCGTATGTAAAAAGAATTCCTGACGCCAGAAACAGCGGACGAGAGGCGATTGACCAGATAATGTCCCAGGTTGGAAACAGCCCGCCCAAAAGGCAATTCAGCGTGCCAATCCCTAACCCCAGAAACGCCGCCAGCACCAGTGCCGCGATTATGGGGACCACATCCAGTACCACACGGGTATCGGTAAGGCCTAAGATCGCGAACAGCAGGATATAGGTGACCATCATTCCGGTTAGCGTATTCAGTACAAACCGGGCCAGAATGGCATCAACCCAGGTTACCGACGGATAATATAACAAAGCCCGAGAAAAATTGATTGCCCGCGCCACCACAAGTGACACCTGCTGATAAAGGTTAAATGGCAAGTAGCCCGACGCATAAAACAAAATAAAACTGGTGCCCAACGACGGCGACCGCAACAACAGTGAAAACCCAAACGCCAAAATCAGTATTGCCCCCAACGGTTCAAGTACCGCCCAGATATACCCACCCGGAGTTTTGCCATAACGGGTCGACATCTCACGCAGGATAAGCGCAGCAACCGTGCGAAAAGTCGCGTAGCGCCGGGCGCGCATCTGATGTGCACCGTTTTTATCGAAAGAATGAGAGGCGGTCAGGGTCTGTTCCTGCTGGGTTGGTTTTCCTTTGACGAGTATGTAGAGTTAGTTTAACAATTACAAGTTGAGTACTAATTGGTAGAAAATTGACAATCAAAGACACCAAAGCAAACCGGCTGCATGCTGGTTCCCCGCAAAAAGGTGCGATGCCGGGGAAAGGCGGACCAGTGAATGCTGGCCCGAAAGCCGCAAATTCAGGCTCTAAAAACGGGCCCGAGCTAAAAAACCGTAAGCCTGGTCCAAATAAACCCGGCCCAAAACCGCACCCGAATGCTGGTCAAAGGCCCGCATCACCTCCACCTGCTGTTGAGGTGCGTCCCTTGGCCAAATCTGTGCGGATGCGAAAACGGCACTGGGGTCTTTTGACGACATTTGTTTTTCTGATCCTCGCACCGCTGGCCATCGCAGTATATTATCTGTGGTTCGTCAGCGTCGACCAATATGCCTCGACAGTTGGGTTCACGGTTCGCAAAGAAGAAAGCGGATCGGCCACTGATCTGATTGGTGGGCTGACGCAATTTACCGGCATAGGCGGAGCGTCTGACTCTGACATCCTTTATGAATTCATCCAAAGTCAGGAATTGGTAGGTCATATTGATAAAAAGATTGGGCTAAGCGCGCATTATGATGCCAATTGGACCAAAGACCCGTTGTTCTCACTTTGGCCGGATGCCACGATCGAAGATCTTCTGTGGTTCTGGCAGCGGGTGGTTCGAATTTCATATAATCAGGCCTCGGGTTTAATCACACTGAGGGTTCTGGCGTTTGAACCGGAATTTGCTCAGCTGGTCGCCGATGAAATCCTGATCGCAAGTCAGCAGATGATTAACCAGCTAAACGCCGCTGCAAGGGCGGATTTGATGCGCTATGCCCAAGCTGATTTGGCCGAAGCGCAGCAGCGGCTTAAACTTGCGCGCGAACAACTGACCTTGTTCCACACCCGCACGCAGATTGTTGACCCAACTGCTGACCTTCAGGGGCAGATGGGGATCGTTAACAACCTGCAACAACAACTCGCCGAGGCCATGATTGAATATGACCTGGTGAACGGCACCACCAGCCGAAATGACCCGAGGGTTGCACAAGCAAGGCGTCGGATCGACGTGATCCGCAGACGGATTGGTGAGGAACGCAAATCCTTTGCTGTGCAAGAGGTCGCCGGGGTCGGCAAAGATTACCCAACTTTGATGGCAGAATACGAAAGCCTGGTGGTCGATCGTGAGTTCGCTGAAGAAACCTATCATGCGGCACTGACTGCGATGGATATTGCGCGTGCCAATTCTTCGCGTCAAAGCCGCTATCTGGCGGCCTATACGCGCCCAACGTTGGCACAAAGCGCGGAATATCCGCAACGATTTGTACTGTTCGGGTTGACGGCGTTGTTTCTGATTATGGCCTGGGCAATTTTTGCGCTGGTTTATTACAGTATCCGCGACCGGCGATGATACGCTTTGAAAACCTGACCAAAAGTTTTTGGGTACGCGGCGAACGTGATGTCGTGATCAACAAGATTAACCTTACCCTGCCAACTGGCACGTCGCTGGCTCTTTTGGGGCGCAACGGGGCCGGAAAATCGACCCTGTTGCAGATAATTGCCGGGACCATGAACCCGGATAAAGGGCAAGTCGTGTCGGATGGAACGATTTCCTGGCCAGTCGGATTTGGCGGTTCGTTTCACCGCGAATTAACCGGTGCGCAGAATACTAGATTTATCGCGCGGATTTACGGTGTGGATACCGACAGCCTGCTAGAGTTTGTCGAAGATTTTGCCGAGCTGGGCAAACACTTCCATATGCCGATTCGCAGCTATTCAGATGGAATGCGATCACGGCTGGCATTTGGAATTTCGATGGGGATCAGGTTTGACACCTATCTGGTAGACGAAGTTACCGCCGTGGGGGACGCCGCGTTCAAGCGCAAAAGCCGCGCTGTATTTCGCGAACGTGTTAAAACCGCCAGTGCCATTCTGGTCAGCCATGAAATGGATCAGGTGCGTCAGTTTTGCGATGCAGGCATGGTGCTGGAACAAGGTCAGTTGTGCTATTTCGAAGACTTGGATGAGGCGATTTCGTATCATCAGGCGCTGATGCGCTGATCATCAAAAGCTTAATTCAAAATCAATATGGTACAGATTTACTGATAAAACACTGGCTTGCCTTTATTTAGGCATGAAAACACAGATTGATTGGGTCAAACCTCTTGCCGGGATAACGGTGGTGAGAGTGTTAATGACAAATTTGGTGTTTGAGTCGGTGTTAGAGACTGGGCAAGAATCTCTTGATTTCGGGATTCGTGATCTTTTGTTGGTCGAGACCGAATCCGGGGTTTCGGTGATGGCCACCACAGCCAGCGGCGGTGGTTTGGTTAGCTATCAGCTAGGTGACGCCAGCGGTGCGACACTGATTGATACGCAATGGTTTCCAGAAGATGTGGCAGAAGTGGCCGATTCATCTCTGGCGCTGATTGAGACCGCGACCGGACCTGTGGTGATTGTGGGCGGAGATGGTGCCTCTTTGGCAGGATATGAGGTTGGCAGTGACGGGTCATTGGACAGTCTTGTGCAAACTGCCGACTTGGGATGTGACACCGGAAATATCACAGCGGTTATTGAACAGGATGAGCATCTGTTTATGGCTGATAATCAGGGAAATCTTACCTGTTTTACCTCAGACGGCCTGGGTGGGTATGGTGAACCAGAACTAATTGCGCTGACGCCTGGGTCTGGAACAGTAACCAACCTGTCCGTCGCGTCTGTGAGTGGCAATGATTTTCTGATTGCGACCTGTAGCGGTTCAAACTCTGTCCTGAGCTTTCGTTTGGGCGATGGCGACGCGGCCCCAATTCTACAGGACAATATGGGCGCCGCAGATGGGCTGGGCCTTATGACCCCTACCGCGCTTGAGGTCATCACCGTTCTGGACGTTACGTATGTGGTTGTCGCCAGCGCCGCCAGCGGCAATGGCTCGGGGGCTGGCGCGATAAGCGTTATGGAGCTGACCTCTGAAGGTGATCTGGTGCCAACGGATCATGTTCTGGACACGCAATACACGCGGTTTGGCGGCGTACAAAGTCTGGAAGCCGTAGAAGTGGACGGGCGCACCTATCTGATTGCCGGGGGTGGGGATGATGGTCTGAGCCTGTTCACGGTGATGCCGGGCGGCCAGCTGGTTCATCTTGATAGCATAAGTCACGAAACAGGAATGGGATTGGAAAATATCACCGATCTGGCAGCAGCACATGTTGGTGACGACATTCAAATTATGGCCGCTTCGCAATCGGGTTCTGGGTTGTCGCAACTGTCTGTGTCGGTCGCCAATCAGGGAGAGATGCGCCATGCCGCGCAGGCGGGTGATACAATTCAAAGCGGCTCTGGTGACGATATTCTGACCGGCAACGACGGCGATGATCTTTTGAAGGCGGGAAATGGCGCTGATATTTTGGCGGATGGGGCTGGGGCAGACACATTGTTTGGCGGAAACGGAGCCGACATATTTGTCCTGAGCGGCGACACATCCACCGATAAAATAATGGACTTCGAAGTCGGGGTGGATCAGCTGGATCTAAGCGGGTTCTTAATGTTCTACGATCCGAATTCGTTGAACATTACTTCGACCAGCTATGGGGCGCAGATTGAATGGCGTGGGGATATAACCGAAATTCATAGCGCATCGGGCGGGTCGATCAACCGCAACGAAATTATTGCCTCGATCCGCGAAGTCCCGGATCGCCCACCATTGGGATTGGCGTCCGAAACCACCGGAACGAACAACGCGGATGTCATCATTGGTGACTGGCAGTCGGAATCCCTGATTGGGCTGATGGGCCATGACACCATTCAGGGCATGGTGGGTGATGATACACTTAGGGGTGGTGATGGCCATGACCATCTGGACGGCGGGTCAGGCGACGATCTGATTTACGGCGGAGCGGGTCTGGATACGATATTTGGCGGCGATGGAAATGACACGGTTTATGGCGATGACGGGCAGGATATAGTCTATTTCGGCATCGGGGACGACGTGTTTTACGACACTTCACAAGGTGGAGATCTCGGGCGTGATACAGTCTATGCCGGGGACGGAAATGATAGCCTTTATGGTGGCAACGGCGATGACGTGTATCACGGACTGAACGGGGACGATCTGATTTTCGGTAGTCTGGGCAACGATCAGGTCTATGGCGGCACCGGATTTGACACGCTTAACGGCAACGAAGGCAATGATACGATCTGGGCCGGAGATGGCCGGGATTTGGTCTATTTGGGCGATGGGGCAGACGTATTTCACGACACGGCACAGGGCGGCACATCAGGACGCGACACCGTCTATGGTGG
>JAHRVZ010000149.1 GCA_019090405.1 Paracoccaceae bacterium | reverse complement strand
CAACAAAGCAATCCGAACGACGCAACAATTGCAAATGGTCATCATAGAAAATGTGGGGTTTTCCCTGAAAGTCGAATTTGGACAGGGTCAAAGACCGGCTTTCGATGTTGCTTGAGTATTGTCGGGCCAACGTCTGAAAATAGCTTTCGTCCGGGATCCAAACCCGTCGGAAATAGCGATCAAACCGCGCGCGTTCGGGATCTTGTAGGATTGCTGACAATGTTCGCCGCGTCAGACACCACCACTGACTGCCCATATGCGGCACCAGTTCTTCGGGAACTTTGCGCTTTAGTCCAATCTGGCGTTGCAGTTCAACGTATTTGTCAAACAAATATCGGTTACGTCTCCACGAAAACGGAAACCTCAGGGTGAACCGTTCCTGATCAAGACCACCCACAGTCCAGGGCACATCTGCGGTTGTTGCGCTTTCAATGAAATCCGTTCGCGGACGGTCGGACAGGTAATTGATCAGTTCTTGTACAGGGCGCAATGGCAGACAAGACCCGGATGCCAGATAAACGTGGCTAACGTCAGGAAAACGGTCCAGCATCAATTCTGATGCCGTCTGCGAAGCCGCGACAATGCCCCAGGTGCCCCATTCGCATTTATAACGTTTGCTGAATTTGACCAGCGGATTACCAGACAGTTTTTTGGAAAACTCTCGATAGGCCGTACGGCTTACTTTCTTGTCCACATGCAGCACCACAGGGCAACCTGCTGCTGTCCAATGGCGTGCAATTTGTTCTGCGCGTCCCAGTGCGGTGTGAACCAGCATGACTATTCCGACGGTCATGCCCAGTTTCCTTTGGACATCAGGCCCAGAATTTCAAGCTGCCGCCAGTTGATGTATTTTTCGGACCACTTACACCAAAGATCGGGATCATCTTTCATGCTTTCGGCATAGGCCTTGTATTCAACTGACGCTGAATAGTGTTGACTGCGACCAAGCTCTTCCACGGCCTTGGTGTTAAACGTGTCCAGAAACTTGGCGTGCAACAGGACACCAGATGCTTTTTCACCACCCCATTCGTCATAAACCTGATTCAGTCCACGCGGCAGTAACATATGAGTCGAGCTGGCATAGGTGTACCGTCTGTTCCATTTAACCAGCGGGGTTTTATTCAATGCCGGGGCAAGCTCTGGCTTATCCGCGAAAAAAACGCGCCTGCGCGGGCCGCCCTGTATCCACAGGTTACCGTATCGGCGGTTCTTTTTCTGTGTGTAGTTGCCGCAATCAAACCAACTGGCCGTTTCAATGGGATTGCTACCCTCTTGATAGGGGTTTTCGTCCAACCGGCCCTTGGGGTACATATCCAGCAACATCGCGCTGAATGACTTGATCGACGAGGCGTCCAGCCAATCGGTCAGCGCCCGCAACGGGCGGGTATCACAGAACGGGAAAACCAGAAATTCGTCGGGATCGACCACAAGCGCCCAATGCCCGTGAGCGTATTTTCTCTGCAACCAGTTTAGCCAGTCAACGCCATATCGGGATCGTTTATAACTTTCGCGCGTATGCCAGACAGACACATCCGGTTGCTGCGTCAGAAATTCCAGTGATTTATCTGTGCTGTCATTGTCAACAATCAGAAAATGGCCAACCCCCATATCCCGATAATAATCCAGAAAATAAGGCAGTCGAATTTTTTCGTTCCGTTGAGTGCAAAACACAAGAATGTCGTCATCGCGGATTTGCGCAGTACGATCGACAACGGATTTCAGCTCGCGGCGTTTCCTGAACGCGCGAGCTCGCCAGCGCTGTCGCTGGAGTCTAAGGCTATATGATTGCCATACGCCCAAATCCTACCCCTTTTTTTTGCTCTTGTACCTCAGTAAGCCTGGGCCGCGTGTATCAGATGCTCTTTAACACGATGTTGAAATGGTCTTTCCATGTTGGCGCAATATATCCCAGTCGCGCATCGTTTTTTGGTTTTTTGGTCTGGCTGCTTGAAAGGTTCTCAATAATCTCTGTCCAGTGATAACAGTCTGTTTCTTCTACGTATATGGGAATGTCGCCTAGGATTTCTCGATAGATTGGCAAATCAAGGCACACAACAGGTACGCCCAGCGCCGATGCTTCGACCGGGGGCAGGCCGAAACCTTCTGCGATACTGGGAAATAGCAGGCCGTTTGACCCCGACAAAAGTGCGGTAATTGCCCCGTCTGAGAGGCCAGAAAGTTCCCGGATTGGCGCGTCTTCCGGTAATGCATCCAACCGCTGAAACACCGCCCCGTTGCCCCAGCCGCGCGCTCCGCAAATCAGCAATTGTGGAACTTTCCCTGATTTGGGATTCCGCGCCATAGCTTCCCAGACATCCAGCAATAAATCATGCCGTTTGCGCGGTTCGATTGTGCCCAGGGCCACAAAATAAGGGGGCGACAAATCTAGTCCCTCGGGTAAAGCATCGGTATCAGGCGCTGCAAGATCGACGCCCAAAAAGGCCACCAAACCAGTTGGAATTGATCCCAGAGCGCGCATATAGAACTCTGCCCGTTCTTGGGAATGGGCCGAGTTGTAGATCACCAGATCTGCATCACTTTGAACGCGCGCAAGCAATGCGCGAAAACGTTCCGGCGAGCCCTTTCGCTGAGTGTCAGGATAATCCAAAGGGATGGTGTCGTGGATAAAAATACCGATCTGCCCACAACCGGCTGCGCGAACTGCCTTTGTCATGCGTTTGGTAATATTGCTATGACCTGTATTCAAATAGGAAAAACCCTGTGGCAAGTGATGTGCCAGCATCTTTGGCAACCCGCGAGGCAAGCATCGCGCCAATGCCAAACGCCGCAGGTCGCTTACGGCTTGCCTAACTGCCAATGGTTTGTCGCGCTTTAGTTTTGAATAAAAACCTGCCGCTCCCCATGGGCAAGTCCCGTCAATGCGGGCCGTCAGACCGATTATGCCGCTTGTCCCCAACAAGACATAGCCAAGACTGGTTCGGGCAATGGCGAACAATGGCTCTGGCTGCTGTGCCAAATAGCGCAGATAGGCGAACTCGACCCGATCGACGCCCGTAGGTCGACGCCCCGCCCGACTGACAAGTCGGGTGATGTCCAACAATCGCGCTGGGGGTGGTGCGTTATTTATCGTAATGTCCAGTTTGCTGCCATCTCCAGGCATCTGCAATCATAGTATGCAATTTTGACCGCGTCGGCGTCCAGCCCAGTTCGGTTTCGGCCCGCATCGAACCAGAGACCAGTTTTGTGCAATCCCCGGCGCGGCGCGGCCCAACGTCATGGGGGACATCCCGGTTGGTCACACTGCGCGAATGATCAATCACTTCGCGAACAGAAAAACCGTGACCAGTACCCAGATTAAACACCCGACTGCCTTTGCCATCCTTAAGCCATTCAAGCCCCAGCACATGCGCATCCACAAGGTCGCAAACATGCACATAGTCGCGAATACAGGTTCCGTCCGGCGTCGGATAATCGGTACCAAAAACCGTCAGTTTGTCACGCTTTCCGGCAATGGCCTGCAACATCAACGGGATAAGATGGGTCTCGGGTTGGTGAAATTCACCAACTTCGGCGTCCGGGTCGGCCCCGGCGACGTTAAAGTAGCGAAAGATCACTTTGCGCAGCCCATGCGCGGACTCAAAATCACGCAAAATATCTTCAATAGCGCGTTTCGAAGCGCCATAAGAATTTGTTGGGTATTGCGCTGTATTTTCATCCAGCACCACGTTGTCCTGATCGCCATAGGTTGCACATGTCGATGAGAACACAAAATCCAGACACTCAGCAGCGACTGCCGCCTCAATAAGCGCAAGTGATCCGGCAACATTGTTATGCCAATATCGGCCAGGTTGGTGCATCGCTTCGCCCACCTGACTTAGGGCGGCGAAATGCATGACCGCGATGGGCTGGTAAGTGGCAAACACCTCATCCAGACGGGCGCGATCTGTTAGCTCCCCCTGTTCAAAGGGGCCAAATTTGACGGCATCTTGCCAGCCGGTGACCAGATTATCATAGGTTACTGGCGTATATCCGGCAATTTTCAATGCCTTGCACGCATGTGAACCGATATAGCCCGCGCCGCCCGTTACAAGAACGTTTTTATTCATTGCTCTGTTGTTCCCTGCTCACTCAGCGGCCTGATCGAGCTGGGCGATTTCGCGTAAATAGGCTGACAGGTCTTCGCGCAGATCATCTCGGGCAAGGGCAAACGCAACCGTCGCACGTAAAAACCCCGCCTTTGAGCCGCAATCAAACCGCTGACCCCGGAACCGATAGCCGTAAACCT
>JAHRVZ010000148.1 GCA_019090405.1 Paracoccaceae bacterium | reverse complement strand
TCGGACCCTATCAAGGTGGCCATGGCTGCCTTGTGATCCCATTCAGCCGTGGCGTCTGTGGTGCCGCTGCTCGCACCGGGCAGACCCAGTTGGTCGCGGATGTAAATGCCTTTGAGGATCATATTGCCTGCGCCACCTCTACCCAATCCGAACTGGTGCTTCCGGTTTGGAACAACGCAGGCGAACTGATTGCTGTATTTGATATTGATAGCAATCAACCTAATGCGTTCACAGATCGGGACGCTGTGGCTCTCGCAGACATTATGGAAATGGTATTTCAGAGCGTGTGAAAAAAGGCTTGGATTTTTCACCGAATCATTGCACCGTGAAATTCATAGTCAATTTTTCACGAAATTTCTCATGCTTCATTCCAATCCCACCGCCTCCTTAGGCGCTGACCTGCGCGCCCTGCGTAAATCGCGGGGTTTAACGCTGGCCGATCTGGCCACAAAACTTGACCGTTCTGTTGGTTGGCTCAGTCAGGTCGAGCGTGATCTTTCAGAGCCCTCAATCACCGATTTGCGCCATATTGCCAAACATCTGGAAATATCGGTATCGCTGCTCTTTGGTATGGCTTCCGCCCCGCCTGATGAAATTGGTTATGTGGTGCGACAGGGGGCCCGCCGCGCCATTGGCTCCTCTCAGGCGGGCCTGATCGAAGAACTTCTATCTCCTGATCTGACTGACGATTTCGAAGTGGTACATTCGACTTTCAAGCCACATAGTCAAATTGGCGAAGTCACCACCCGCCCGACTCAAGAAGTTGCATATCTTTTGTCCGGCAAACTTGACGTTGAAATTGGCGACCAAAAATTCACCATCCATCCGGGTGACAGCTTTCGCATACGTGGCGAGCCGCACCGTTGGATCAATCCCTATTCCGAACCTGCCGTTGCGATCTGGGTGATCGCACCGCCAGTCTATTGAGGTACAGATGAGTTTCGAAGCCTGGACCATTTTTGCCCTTTCCCGGGCAGTGTTTGTCACCACTCCGGGACCAAATGCGAAGACGCCCGTCAGGGCGGATGAGCGGCCTGCAAAGCACATCTACATCCATGCGCTGGCCGTTGCCACAATCAACCCCAAAAGCATTGCCGGATACCTTGCCGCATTCACCCAGTTCGTCCTGCCCGACTGGACTGAAACTGGCAAATACATCTTTGTTGCTGACAAAGGCGACTATTCCGACATCATCGACGATCTGCACCAACGCACCCAGTAACGGAGCACAACGCATGGCTAATTTTCCAACCACCGCCCGCGTTGTCATTATTGGCGGTGGTGCCATAGGCGCCTCTAGCCTTTATCATCTTGCCAAAGCAGGCTGGACCGATTGCGTCTTGCTGGAAAAGAATGAACTAACCGCAGGCAGTACATGGCACGCGGCGGGCAATGTGCCGACATTCTCGACCTCGTGGTCGATCATGAACCTGCAACGCTATTCGACTGAACTTTACCGCGAACTTGGCGCTTTGGTTGATTACCCAATGAACTACCACGTGACCGGTTCAATCCGCCTGGCCCATTCCCGTGAGCGCATGCAGGAATTTGAGCGGGCCAAAAGCATGGGTCGATCTCAGGGCATGAACATCGAAATCCTTGGTGAATCCGACATCAAGAAGCGATATCCGTTCATCGAAACCCATGATCTGCACGGCGCATTGTATGACCCGCATGACGGCGACATTGACCCGGCTCAGCTGACGCAAGCCCTTGCCAAAGGTGCGCGTGAAATGGGTGCTCGGATCGAACGGTTCTGTCCTGCAACAGGCGTCAGTCGTGACGGTGATGATTGGGTCGTCCATACGCACAAAGGTAATATTCGCTGTGAATTTATAGTCAATGCTGCAGGCTATTACGCCCAGCGCGTTGGCGAGTGGTTCAAACCGTATGGTGGGCGTACAGTTCCAATGATGGTGATGAGCCACCAATATCTGCTGACAGATGAGATCCCGGAACTGGCTGTCTGGAGCCATGAGCAAGGCGCAAAACTGCCGCTTTTGCGCGATGTCGACAGTTCCTACTACCTGCGACAGGAAAAGCACGGCCTGAACCTTGGTCCGTATGAACACAATTGCAAAGCCCATTGGGTGCAGCCCAATGACCCAATGCCCGAAGACTTTAGTTTTCAGCTATATCCCGACGATCTTGAACGGCTGGAATGGTATATCAAAGATGCTATGGCCCGGGTGCCAATGCTGGGGTCTGCGGGCATCAGCAAAGTCATAAATGGTCCAATTCCCTATGCGCCAGATGGCCTGCCCCTGATCGGTCCAATGCCCGGCGTTCCAAACGCATTTGAGGCCTGTGTCTTTACCTTCGGCATCGCACAGGCTGGCGGTGCGGGCAAAGTGTTGGCGGAATGGCTCACCGAAGGGCATACCGAATGGGATATGTGGTCTTGTGATCCGCGACGTTTTACCGATTACACCGATCGCGATTATTGCACTGCCAAAGGCAAAGAAGTCTATGGCCACGAATACGCCATGCATTTCCCCTGGCATGAATGGCCTGCCGGACGTGACCGCAAACTGTCGCCGGTCCATGAAACGGTCAAAGACCTTGGTGGTGTTTTTGGCGCATATAACGGTTGGGAGAGGGCCAATTGGTTTGCCAAACCGGGCGATGATCTAAGTGAGCCAGTTACGCAAACATGGGATCGCGCCGGGCCTTGGTCAAAGCGCATCCTCGAAGAATGCGAAGCGGTGCGTGATGGCGTGGGGGTTCTTGATCTGCCGGGGTTCTCGCGGTTTTATTTGCGAGGACCGGGGGCTGCTGAGTTCTTACGCAGGCAAATCACCGGTGGTCTACCCAAAGTCGGGCGGCTTAACCTTGCCTATTTTGCGGATACCCGTGGGCGGATTGTCAGCGAAATGTCGGTGATGCGGCATGACGAAGATGATTTTACCCTGATCACCGCCGCCGCTGCACAATGGCATGATTTCGAGTTGCTCAAGGCGCGATTGCCCAAGGGAGTAACGCTTTGTGATGCGACGTTGGAATATTACACATTGATAGTGACCGGACCACAATCGAGGGGTTTGCTGGGACAGATAAGCGACGCTGACCTGACGCTGCCTTGGCTAAGTGTTCAACGTGCCAATACCGCTGGGCATCAATGTGCGATGGTGAGGGTTTCCTTTGCCGGCGAGTTAGGCTGGGAGATTCATGCCGCCGCCAGTGCCATGCCTGACATATTTGCGGCGTTGACGGATAGGGGGGCGAAACCCTTTGGCATTTGGGCGTTGAACAGCCTGAGGATCGAAAAGGGCTATCGTGCCTGGAAAGGCGACTTGTCCTCGGATTATTCGATGTTTGAGGGAGGGTTGAACCGGTTTGTAAAGCTGGACAAACTCCAGGATTTTCCGGGCAAAGCAGCGTTGCAGCTTGAACATCAGCAAGGCAGCAAAAAGCGATTTGTAACGCTGGTTGTGGATGCTGGTGATGCGGATGCTCCGTATATGTCGATGCTTTGGCATGATGGTGCGATCGTTGGTGAAACCACTTCCGGGGCGTGGGGGTATCGGGTGAATGCGTCGATTGCGCTGGGTATGGTGCGGGCTGATCTCGCGGTGCCGGGAACCGAGATTGAAGTCGAGATTTACGGCGAACGACGACGTGCAGTGGTGCAAGAGGATGCGCCTTTGTGGGATCCTACAAATGAAAGGCTTAGAGCATGACACAGATAACTTTTCCAAATGGTCCATCTGCTCACTCATCCGCCCGATGGGCGTTTTCGTTGCATATTGGAGGCTGAGATGACTGTACTTCCTGCAAAGGCCCGCGTGGTCATTATTGGTGGCGGGGTGATTGGCTGTTCGGTCGCATATCATTTGACCAAACTTGGCTGGACGGATGTGGTTCTTTTGGAACGCAAGCAATTGACCAGCGGGACGACCTGGCATGCCGCCGGATTGATCGGGCAGTTGCGGGCATCATCCAATATGACCCGGTTGGCGCGCTATACGGCCGAACTGTATCAGGGGCTTGAAGAAGAAACCGGCGTCGCGACCGGAATGCGGCAGGTCGGGTCGATTTCAGTGGCATTGACCAACGACCGACACGAGGAATTGTTGCGCAGTGCCGCAATGGCGCGGGCCTTTGATGTGCCAGTGGAAGAGATTTCACCAAGCGAAGTCAAAGAGCGCTATGAGCATCTGAACATTGATGGTGTCAAAGGCGGCGTCTGGCTACCCACTGACGGGCAGGGCGATCCGGGCAATATTGCGTTGGCAATGGCCAAGGGCGCGCGTCAACGTGGTGCGTTGATTGTTGAACATACCAAGGTGACTGGCCTGTCGCGTGATGGTCGTCGGATCACTGGTGTCGATTATCAAGACCACGACAGACCGGGGCATATTGCCTGTGATATGGTGGTGAACTGCGCCGGAATGTGGGGGCGTGAAGTGGGGCAGATGGCCGGTGTGAACGTGCCGCTGCAAGCCTGCGAGCATTTCTATATCGTGTCCGAGCCGATCAAGGGTCTGACCCAGATGCCGGTCCTGCGGGTGCCGGATGAATGCGCCTATTACAAGGAAGACGCTGGTAAACTAATGCTGGGTGCCTTTGAACCGGTTTCAAAACCCTGGGGCATAAACGGTATCCCGGACAGTTTTGAATTCGATCAACTGCCCGAAGATTTCGACCATTTTGAGCCGATATTAGAAGACGCCATCAACCGGATGCCAATACTTGGTAATGCCGGGATACACACGTTTTTCAACGGCCCTGAAAGCTTTACGCCGGATGATGCCTATCATCTTGGGCTTGCACCCGAGATGGACAATGTCTGGGTTGCGGCGGGATTTAACTCTATCGGTATTCAGTCAGCGGGTGGTGCCGGTATGGCGCTGGCGCAGTGGATGCAGGACGGCGAGAAACCGTTTGACCTTGGTGATGTCGATATTTCCCGGATGCAGCCGTTTCAGGGCAATAAAACCTATCTGGTCGAACGTGTGAGCGAAACTTTGGGCCTGTTGTATGCCGACCACTTTCCGTATCGGCAAAAGGCCAGTGCTCGTGGCGTGCGACGCTCGCCGTTTCATGCCCAGCTTGCAGACCAGAGCGCTGTGTTTGGCGAGGCCGCTGGTTGGGAGCGGGCGAACTGGTTTGCCGATAAAGGACAGAAAGCCGAGTATCAGTATTCGTGGAAACGGCAGAATTTCTTTGACAACGTCGCGGCGGAACTGGATGCCGTGCGTGGCAATGTTGGCATGTACGACATGTCGTCATTTGGCAAATTGCGTGTCGAAGGGCCGGATGCCGAAGCGTTTCTGAACCATGTGTGTGGTGCGGATATGTCGGTTCCGGTGGGCAAGATCGTCTATACCCAATTCCTGAACGCGCGCGGAGGGATCGAGGCCGATGTGACCGTGACCCGCCTGTCAGAAACCGTTTATCTTGTCGTGACACCGTCGG
>JAHRVZ010000147.1 GCA_019090405.1 Paracoccaceae bacterium | reverse complement strand
TTAACTATCTCAAAAGCGTTGGTCAGGTCGATTTGCTGGTGCGGCTTTGTTATGTCGTGTTCCTTGGCGTCGTTGGTGGCCTGATGTTCATCGAGAGCCTGAACGCGATCCGTAAATCCCGAAAGGTGGGGGCAGTTGCTCCGATAAAGCGACGCCAGCGCAACTGGGTTCACACCATGCCGTTTAAGATGCGGTTTCGCACCTCTGGCCTTTATATCTCGGTCATTCCGCCACTGATTGTTGGTGTGCTGGTTGGTATTCTGGCCGCTATCATGGGTGTCGGCGGCGGGTTTATCATGGTTCCGGCGATGATCTATATTCTGGGAATGCCGACCAAAGTGGTCGTCGGTACTTCGCTGTTCCAGATCATTTTTGTAACCGCCTTTACCACGATGCTGCATGCGACAACCAACTTTACCGTTGATATCGTTCTTGCCGTTCTTTTGCTTGTTGGCGGAGTTATTGGCGCGCAGATCGGCACCCAAATCGGGCTTCGCCTGAAGGCTGAACAATTGAGGGTGCTGCTGGCGTTGATGGTTCTGATTGTCTGCGGAAAACTGGCGACTGATTTGTTGCTCCAACCTTCCGAGCTTTATTCGCTTGGTGTTGGGGGGGGGCATTAAATGCGTTGCTGGCTTTGCCTGTTTCTGATGATCCTGCCCTTGACGGCCAGTGCCGAAGAAGTTGTGTTGGGATTATCCAAAGACAACGTTGCAATCACGACGCGGTTTGATGGATCGGAAATTCTGATCTTTGGTGCGGTAAAGCGTGAAGAACCGATTCCGCAAGCTGCTCCACTTGAAGTCATAATCACAGTCGCTGGCCCTTCAAATTCTATCTTGGTCCGCCGCAAAGCGCATCGTTATGGAATCTGGATCAACGCCGAATCCGTCGAAGTTGAATCTGCGCCGGATTTCTATGCGGTTGCCACATCTGGCCCGATTGACAAAGTGTTGACCGATGCGGAAGACCTGCGCCAAAAGATCACCATAGATCGCGCTATCCGATCTGTCGGTGGCGCGGAGTCCATACAGGATGCAGCCAGTTTCACAGACGCGATAATCAGAATTCGCCGCGAAGCCGGACTTTATCAGATGCTTGAGGGCCACGTTGCCGTGGATCAGCAAACGCTGTTTCGTACCTCAATCCAGATGCCTGCCAACCTCACCGAAGGTGACTATACCACCCGAATTTTCCTGACGCGTGACGGTGAAATCATATCTGAATACGAAACCTTGATTGTCGTGCGCAAAGTGGGGCTTGAACGTTGGCTGTATTCTTTGGCCCACGAAAAACCGATGTGGTATGGGTTGATGTCACTCGCAATAGCGATTGCTGCGGGATGGGGGGCATCAGCTGCTTTCAGGATTGTAAGTCGCGCATAAGCGCGGGTTTTCACTGGTCTTGCTGTTCCAGAGTCAGCGGTGCAACAGCTGCGCCTCGCAGATCATCTATGCGTAACGGGTAGGTGGGTTTTGAAAGCCGATTGCGAACAACCCAAATCAGTCGGTTCTGCGCCCGCGTGATTGCAACATAGGCCAGCCGTTTCCACAGAGGTTGCCCCGCTTCAACGCGCCCGAACCGGGCCGCGACAAACAAGTCAGGGGCGAACACCTGTACCGTATCCCACTGTGATCCTTGCGCTTTATGGATGGTCACTGCGGCCCCATGCAGGAACGTCGCCCCCATTCGCGCGGCAAACGGGATAAACGGTTCTTCCTCATCGGGCATTTCGATTTTGACAATCGACGCTGCACTAACCTGCGGCTCTTCGGCCCCCATCACATGCAGGCGTGAGAATCCGGCTTTGCGGCCCGGTTCAAGATAAATCACCTGAGCGCCTTTGATCAGCCCTCGCGCTTCTAGATCAAGCCGTTTCTTGCGATGCCTTAGGGGCAGTTCAATACCATCACAAATCAATGGCTCGCCGGGCATCAAGCTGTCCTGCGGTGCATTGTGGACCGCGCGAAAGGCGTTGATCAACTTTATACGCGTGACATTGCGCCAGACCAGAACCGGGCTGCGGGCCATCAGATCAACCTCGACCCGCTGACCCCAAACGACCCGGTCGTCGCGTTTGGCTGCGTCCTCGATCATGCTCTCAAAATCGCTGAATTCAAGCTGCGGGTCGCCCAGCGCATGGGCCAGATCAAGGATTGGATTGTCCGAATCCTGCCGGTGAATACGGCTAAGTTCAAGCTTGCGCGGGGCGGCAAGTGTGTCAAATACCATCGACCCGGATTGCTTTACCGGGGCCAATTGCGCCGGATCTCCGAACAAAAGCAGGTTTGGAAAAATTTCCTGAAGGTCGTCGAACTGTTTTTCGTCAAGCATCGACGCTTCGTCGACAAATCCGATGTCCAACGGATCTTCGCGCCGCGCCCATCCGGTAATAAAATCCGACCCGCGCAGGCCAGCGGTCGCCAATGCACCGGGAATGGATTTGTTGTTGCCATAGAACGCGGCGGCGCGATCCAGTGCCAAATCAGTCAGGCCTTCGATTGATGGCCGTTCGCCCCCACCAGCCAGCCAATCGGCGATGCGCTGGTATTCCGGGTCATAAATCGGCGTATAAAGGATGCGGTGTATCGTGGTTGCCGGAACGCCGCGCAAACGCAACACGCTGGCAGCTTTGTTGGTTGGTGCCAGAATGGCCAGCGTGCGTTTGCCTTTACGTTTGCGGCTTTCGTAATCTCCGGAAACGACTTCGACTCCGGCCTGTTCCAGCGTTTTGTACAACTCGGCCAGCAGCATGGTTTTGCCAGACCCGGCTTTGCCGATCACCGCCATCACCCCTGTGCCCTTGTCACGCGGCGGGGTCAAAAGCGCGTCTTCCATGTCGACGCCTGCGCCGCGCAGCATCTCGGCGACACTGTCAAATGCGGCGGCTTGGTCTTCGGAAAATGTAACAGGAGTTGTGTTCATCCCGAGACTCTAGCGCCGCCGGAACAGTGGCACCAGAGCCGTTCGTCTGGATCAGGCGGAAAGAGCCATTTGCTCGGTAATTTCACCGCCAAATGCCCGATTGAACCAAAGACGGGACAATTCCGGCGACAACCCGGCGCGCTTGGCTATCTGCGCCTGGGACTGAGACGTGAATTCCCACAAACCAACACTGATTTTATCGCGTCCCTGCCCCTCAGAGCCAAGGATTTCCGGAGATGACCCGATAACACGATAAATCCGCACCATACGTGCATCAAACACGCCAACAAAGTGACGCACACCAAAGCCGGTCATCACCTCTCCTCCGGCGAGCATCAGTGCAGCAGCAACATTCCCCCCCGCACCAGGAGCCAGACAAAACCGTGTGCATTCCCAGATTAGCGGGCTGGTGATAGGTGCACCGCCCGTCAAATGGCCAAACACGTCGTTTACCATAACCCGTCCGGTCGTCGGCAAAAGCCGCATTGATCCGCCATGAGTGCCATCTGCCTGTTCCCAGATCACATAAAGTGGGCATAAATCGTCATATTCGTCCCGTTCAGCGCCAGTGGCATCAACGCTGACGTCCCAGCCAAGCCTGTCACGAAATTGACCGGCCCGGTCACGAAACATTGTTTCGGCCAGTTTTGGATAAAGATGAAGTTGGTTGGCGTATACATATCGCAACATGACAGTGTCCCCTTGTCGTCCGTTGTGGCGACAGGAATACGTCAACAATGGTTAACAGGTTCTCAGCACGCCGTTCGCTGTGAGAGTGGTGTTATGTCGCACCTGATCGCTAAATCACGATCAACCCCCTGCTCATGGCGCGGGCGACGGCCTGTGTGGTATTCAATGCACCAAGTTTAAATCGCGCACTTTCGATATAGACCCGCACGGTATGTTCGGAAATCGAAAGTTTTGCCGCAGCCTGCGCGCGACTGCACCCCATTGCCAAAAGCGTCATTGCGTCCACTTCACGCGGAGAAAGCGCGCGGGATTGGTCGGGGATCCGGTTTGGTTCAAACTCAAGTGCTTTGCGATTAAAGAAATGCGCAATCAGGATCAGATCGCGGCTGTGTGTTTCGGTAAACTTCAGCCATTCTTCGTCGTCGCAGGTATGGCTGACGGTAAAAAGAGCAAATTGACCCTTTGGCCCGCGTATCGGGATTGAGTAACCCTGATTTCCCACTCCAAATTTAATTGCTTCGGCCTGAAACACGCGGGCCGATTTTGATGACCAGTCCAGTCGTTTCCAATCTACCGGATGAAATCGCTGGTAACAGCCCGAAATGACCGGATCCAAGCGCAGATAGTTCTGCGCAATATAATGGTCGCGCCATGCATCCGAATACGTACCGCAGCCATATTGATCGCCCGCACTATCCACCCAGTGATACACCATATGGTCGATCCCAAAGGCATCGCGCAAAGTCGTGATAACGTCCTGAAGTCCTTCAAGCGTGCTGGTGGCATCCAAGTCCTCCAGTGCTTGGTTTGTCGTGCTCTGTATCGCCATAGGCTTCTGCTTGCACCCTTATTGCACGAGACGAGATTTCTGCCGCTGCAACCATCGCAGTTTCATCCAACTGCAACGAAAGCACCCCAAGGCCGTTTGTATCTGCAAAGGCTTTTAGGTCTGCCAGTACATCCAGTATCCAGTCATTTGTCATATTCAGACTCGCCTATCAGTAGTTAACATTTGGTTAACACAACCTTAGCACGTTGGTAATAATTTCGGAATTCGCCAATTTTAACTCCCCAGATATAGTGAGGTCGCAAAATACAAGTGTTTGAAATTTAACAACCAGTGTTCAAACAGATTTCGCGCGCGAGTTCGGCAAAGCGATTCGCGCGCGAAATTGGAACATCCAGAGTGCTAAAGCAGCAGAAAGTCTTAGCGGTTTTCGTCCAGCGCCTCTTCGAGCGTGCGCAAACCAGTGACAGGCGACTGAACAAGCACTGCCATATTGCCGGGCTTATGCTCATTTCGGAGCATCTTTACATGCGCTTGCGGCAGTTCGGCCCAGGAAAACACTTCGGACATGCACGGGTCAAGACGACGCTCAAGCATCAGCTTGTTTGCGGAACTTGCCTGTTTGAGATGTGCAAAGTGACTGCCCTGCAGGCGCTTTTGGTGCATCCACATATAACGCACATCAAAGGTCAGGTTGAACCCGGACGTACCTGCGCAAATCACCACCATACCGCCTTTTTTGACAACGAAGGTAGATACCGGGAATGTTGCCTCGCCCGGGTGTTCAAACACCATGTCGACATTTACGCCTTTGCCGGTGATGTCCCAGATGGCTTTGCCAAATTTGCGTGCCTCTTTGAACCACTCGCCGTATTCAGGGGTGTTCACCGTTGGCAACTGTCCCCAGCAATTGAAATCCTTACGGTTCAGAACGCCCTTTGCACCCAGCCCCATAACAAACTCGCGTTTGTCTTCGTTGCTGATCACGCCAATGGCGTTGGCCCCGGCCGTATTGATCAACTGGATCGCATAAGACCCAAGACCACCAGACGCCCCCCAAACAAGAACATTCTGCCCCGGTTTCAAATCGTGAGGCTCATGCCCGAACAACATCCGATAGGCCGTCGCCAATGTCAGCGTATAACAGGCCGATTCCTCCCAGGTCAGATGACGAGGGCGTGGCATCAACTGCTGCGATTGCACGCGCGTGAACTGGCTGAACGATCCATCCGGGGTCTCATAGCCCCAGATACGCTGGCTGTCCGAATACATCGGATCGCCGCCGTTACATTCTTCGTCATCGCCGTCGTCCTGATTGCAATGCACCACAACTTCGTCGCCAACTTTCCAACGCCGCACTTTGTCTCCGACGGCCCAAACGATGCCCGCCGCGTCTGACCCGGCAATATGATAGGGTTGTTTGTGGCCATCAAACGGGCTGATCGGTTCGCCCAGCGCAGCCCAAACTCCGTTATAGTTAATCCCGGCGGCCATGACCAAAACCAGCACATCATGGCTGTCCAGTTCAGGCACATCAACAACTTCCTGCAACATCGCCTTGTCCGGCTCTCCGTGACGCTCGCGGCGAATTGCCCATGCGTACATCTGTTTCGGAATATACCCCAACGGAGGCATTTCGCCGACCTCATACAGATCCTTTTCAGGTGCCTCGTACGGTGCAATTTCTTGATTGATGTCCAAAGCCATAGTGACCCCCTTTATCCACAGTTCACCACAATTCAGAATCGCGGTTGCGTCCCCGAAATATGAACTGCCGCGCAATAATGCAATAGCCATACCGCGTATTTTGTAATTTTATAACCCCGCAACCGCAGCAATGCCTTTGCAACCGCAGAAACCTAGGGATCAATTCCTTTGGATTCCGGCATGAGATGTCGAATCGAATTGGCGTAGAACTGCAGAATCTCGACCTGTTCGGGATTGGCGGAATATTGACCGTCAGATTCCACAATCAATCCTCGGGCGGTCATCTGGTGCAGGCCATATTCAATGGACATATCTTTGTCATGCTTAGGAATACGCACGTTGGCTGCGGGCAAATCGTCGATCAAATCGTTGAATGCCCGATCAATTTCTGCGCGATTCATTGATGGGTTTTTCAGGATCAATGTTGACACAACGGGCACTGGCAACACCGCAACAACAGTTCCAATCCGTTCTATAAGCGCCTGCGCCAATAATTCCGTTACGTTTTCGCCCTTTCCCTTGCTGAATTTAGCAAGCGACAGAGGCTGACCAATACTGACCGCCGCATAACCAAACCGGTGATAGCGCCCGACAAATCGCAGCAAAATTTGCTTAAGCGTATTGCCAGCCACGACACCGATCCTTGCTTTGAACCGGTTCTCAGGATCATTTGCAGCCCTATTCAGTATCTGATCTTCAAGCACCCGATCATAGTTCAGTGCAACAGGCACGAACACGACATCGCGGCCAGCCGGATCAAACCCATCCAGAATGTATTTCAGTAAGCCGAGCTTGGGTGGCATCAACGACCCCGTCAGGCTAAGGCCACCTTCGGGGAACACCGCTTGTGTGACCCCCGCGTCCGTAGCCAGTCGCACATAGCGCGCCAGAACTTTGCGATATAGCTCATTTCGCGATTTTCGGCGGATGAAATACGCTCCCATGGCTTTGATCAGCCGACTTAGCGGCCAGACCCTTGCCCACTCTCCAACTGCATAGGACAAGGCAGATTGTTGAGCTGCCAGGTAAGTCACAAGAACATAGTCCATATTACTGCGATGGTTCATCACGAATATTACCGTGGCATCCGGGTCAATTTTGCTGATTACGCCTTCGTCATATTCGCTTAGGCGCACCCGATATAGCGCATTGCTAAGAAATCGTGCCGCACCTATGGCAAAGCCAAAATAGGCCGAGGCTGAAAACGATGGGACGATTTCGCGCGCATAGCTGCGGGCCTCTTCAAAGGCGACGTTTTCAGGGACATCCATTTCTTTGGCATGGGCCGCTATCGCCACACTAACCTGCGGATCATAAATCAGCCGCTGGATCATGTCGTAACGACGGGCGAGCTTGAACGGTTGGATCGGTCGTTCCAATCGCGTGTTCAGATGCGCCACTGCCTTTTCCAGACGCCGCCTGAAATACCAGCGCACAGAAGGCATCATTATCTTGTCCAAGGCGGCAACCGCTGCCAGCCCCAGCATTAACAGCAATAGCCAAAGCGGCATTTCCACAGTTTGCGTCATGAATCCAACCTGCCACTAAAGCTGCGCTGTCACAATCTTTTCAATTCTCCGGCAATGCCGCAGCGCAGCGAATTGACAAGCGTTGAAAATTACGATTTAGACGTTCCTGACGTAATAAAATTACCCAACAGACTGATGAGACCTGTAATGACGCAACCACAAAAAGACCGCCCTTGGCTAATCCGCACCTATGCGGGCCATTCCACAGCAAAAGCATCCAACGCTCTTTATCGTGGCAATCTGGCAAAGGGGCAGACCGGGCTTTCGGTGGCCTTCGATCTGCCGACTCAAACCGGATATGACAGCGATCATGTGCTGGCACGCGGAGAAGTTGGCAAGGTCGGAGTACCACTGTCGCATCTGGGTGATATGCGCGCATTGTTCGACCAAATACCGCTTGAGCAGATGAACACGTCGATGACGATCAACGCCACCGCACCTTGGTTGCTGGCCCTGTATATCGCGGTCGCAGAAGAACAGGGTGCCGACATTTCGCAATTGCAAGGCACGGTTCAGAACGACATCATCAAAGAATACTTGTCGCGCGGAACGTATATCTGCCCGCCAAAACCGTCGCTGAAATTGATCACTGACGTGGCGGCCTATTGCTATACCAACGTACCAAAATGGAACCCGATGAATGTCTGCTCGTACCACCTGCAAGAGGCCGGAGCGACGCCAGAACAGGAATTGGCCTTTGCACTTGCGACTGCGCAGGCGGTTCTGGATGGGCTGAAGGGGCAAGTACCTGATCAGGATTTTCCGCGTCTGGTTGGCCGAATTTCCTTTTTCGTCAATGCTGGCATCCGGTTTGTCACTGAAATGTGCAAAATGCGGGCATTTGCCGAACTGTGGGACGAAATCTGTGAAACACGTTATGGCGTCACCGATCCGAAATATCGCCGCTTTCGCTATGGGGTTCAGGTAAACTCGCTTGGCCTGACCGAGCAGCAGCCAGAAAACAACGTCTATCGTATTCTCATCGAGATGCTTGCCGTGACCCTGTCAAAAAACGCCCGCGCCCGGGCTGTTCAGTTGCCTGCATGGAACGAAGCGTTGGGCCTGCCGCGCCCGTGGGATCAGCAATGGTCAATGCGTATGCAGCAAATTTTGGCCTATGAAACAGATTTGCTGGAGTTCGATGATCTGTTTGACCAAAATCCGGCCGTTGATGCAAAAGTCGAATTTCTGAAAGAGGGTGCTCGGGCTGAATTGGCCAACCTCGAAAGTATGGGCGGGGCGATTTCGTCGATCGAATATATGAAATCCCGGCTTGTGGAATCCAACGCAGAACGGCTTAACCGGATCGAATCCGGGGAAACAACGGTTGTAGGAGTGAACAAGTTTACCACAACCGAACCTTCGCCTTTGATCGGCGATGACGGAGGCATCATGGTCGTCGACCCGGCCAGCGAGGCAGATCAGATCAGCCGTCTGAACCAATGGCGCAGCACGCGTGACGAGGCTGCGGTGCAGGATGCCTTGACCGCTTTGCAAGATGCTGCCCGCGCGGGTTCCAATATCATGGAGCCATCCATTGCCGCCGCCAAAGCCGGCGTTACCACCGGAGAATGGGCGGAACAGATGCGCATTGTATTTGGGACATATCGCGGTCCGACCGGCGTTTCCGGATCAGTATCTAACAAAACCGAAGGTCTGGAAGAAATTCGCAGCGCCGTGGACGCGGTTAGTGACAAATTGGGACACCGCCTGAAACTTTTGGTCGGCAAGCCCGGGCTTGATGGTCATTCTAATGGCGCCGAACAAATCGCAGTACGGGCGCGCGATTGCGGAATGGACATTGCCTATGATGGGATTCGATTGACACCGCAAGAAATCGTTGATGCGGCGATTGCGGAAAATGTCGACGTAATCGGGCTTTCGATACTATCAGGTAGCCATATTTCGCTAGTAGAAGATGTTATTAGAATTGCCGAAAACCTCGATCTTAAGAAATTGCCCATTATTGTCGGAGGAATTATTCCCAACGACGATATTTCCAAGTTGGAAAAATTGGGGGTTGCAAAAATCTACACGCCAAAAAACTTTAAGTTGAATGAGATCATGCTTGATGTTGTATCGTTGGTTGATAAATAGATTTATTCTGACAAACGCATTCAAAACTCAAAATCTGATGCTGTACAGATTCATTGTTGTTGCTAGCGTGGCTGGCAACGAATCAACCAGTATCGACAAAAGTCGAGGGAGAATAATATGGTGATCAAACTAGACAAAATGAGTCGAATAGAACTGATTGACCTTAGAAAAGACGTCGACAACGCAATTTTGCAAGCCGATGATCGTGATCGCCGCGAGGCGTTGAAAGCCGCAGAGCAAGCAGTTGCTAAATATGGATTTTCTCTAAGTGAAATTTCCGGCGGCAAAGGTCGCGGAAAAGGAAAGCGCGGCAAAGCGGTGGCAAAATATCGCAATCCCTCGAACCACGAACAAACTTGGTCAGGAATGGGGCGCAAACCGCATTGGATTCATGATGCACTATCCGGCGGTGCTGATATTACAGATTTGGAAATCTGATCTGTAAGGGATAGCAACAATGACAATTCATATTGGGGCAAAGCCCGGTGAAATTGCTGAGACAGTTCTTTTGCCAGGTGATCCTTATCGTGCGAAATGGGCAGCCGAAACATTTTTAACCGATGTTCGTCTGGTAAATGAAACGCGGGGAATGCTTGGGTTTAGCGGAACCTGGAATGGCCATCCGGTAACAATTCAGGGCAGTGGCATGGGAATGCCGTCGCTTTCTATTTATGTTAATGAATTGATCCGGGATTATGGTGCTAAAACACTTATCCGCATTGGATCGTGCGGTGGAATGCAGGATCACGTCAATGTGCGCGATGTCATCGTGGCAATGTCTGCCAGTTCGATCAGCACTCCGTCGCAGGGCATATTCCGGGAATTCAATTTTGCCCCATGTGCTGACTGGTCGCTTCTTGAGGCCGCCGTCAAAGCCGCCAAGGCCAAAGGGACGACGACCCATGTTGGCGGAATTTATTCGTCCGACGTGTTTTACGACGAACGCGCCGATCTGAACGAACAAATGGTGCGCCATGGCATTCTGGGTGTCGAAATGGAAGCTGCCGAGCTTTATATTCTCGCGGCCCGTTATGGGCGACGCGCCTTGGCAGTTCTGACTGTTTCGGATCATCTAACAACCGGAGAAGCGCTGCCCGCAGACCAACGCGAACGTAGCTTTGGCGACATGGTTGAAATCGCTTTGGCCGCAGC
>JAHRVZ010000146.1 GCA_019090405.1 Paracoccaceae bacterium | reverse complement strand
TATCCGGTTGAAACGCGTTGGCTGTCACGTCCATTGGGACCAAAACCCCGTGTCACCGATGCGTTGGTAGATCTTGTCGTTCAGGCCGAGGCCGAAACACGCGAAACCGCAGGCGGGATATTGGTTTTTCTACCCGGAGAAGGTGAAATTCGCCGCGCCGAGACCGCGTTGGCGCGGCGTTTACCCGACACCTGCGTTGTACGTCCCCTGTTCGGGGCGATGCCCTTTGCCGCCCAGCGCGCCGCGATTGCACCAATAAAACAGGGGCGCAAGGTCGTGTTGGCCACATCCATCGCCGAAACATCGCTGACCATCGAAGATGTGCGCGTTGTCGTGGACGCCGGACAGGCCCGTCGCGCCCGGTTTGATCCGGGTTCGGGGATGTCACGGCTCATCACCGAACGCGTCACCCGCGCCGAAGCAACTCAGCGACAGGGCCGCGCCGGTCGTGTGGCCGCAGGGCTGTGTTACCGCCTTTGGACCAAGGGCGAAGAAGGCGCATTGCACGCCTTCCCCCCAGCAGGGATCGAAGCGGCGGATTTGACGGCGCTGGCGCTTGAGCTGGCTATGTGGGGGGCTGCTGCGGATGATCTGGATTTCCTGACACCGCCCCCTGCGGGTGCCTTGGGCGAGGCACAGGCGCTGCTAAGGTTGTTGGGCGCGTTGGACGAAACGGGTCGGATCACCGAACATGGCCGCGCACTGGTGGCGCTGCCCCTGCACCCAAGACTGGCGCATATGTTGGTGCTTGCCGGACCTGATGCTGCCCCGATAGCCGCCTTGATGGGCGAACGTGACCCTTTGCGCGGTGCGCCTGCTGATCTTACGCTGCGCCTGCGGGCGCTGAGCAATCCGGGCAGTTTTAGTCGCGCGCAACCCTATGAGGTCAACAGAGGCGCAGTTGAACGCATCCGAACCGAGGCGAAACGCCTGCGATCACAGATCCGCAAATCCGGGCATGACAGGTTCAGCACGGCAGGCATGGCGGCGCTGGCCTATCCAGATCGTATCGGGCAGCGGCGCAAAGGCGACGCGGCGCGGTTTGTATTGTCAGGGGGCAAAGGGGCGGTGATGGCGGATGGCGATGCCTTGGCCAACGCGGCTTTTGTGGTGGCAACCGATTTGGACGGTAACCCGAGAGAGGCAAAAATCCGACTGGCGGTGCAGATCACTGAACCTGAAATTCGCGCCTTGTTTGGGGCGCAAATAAGCTGGCGGGATGTCTGCGTCTGGTCCAAACGCGATCGCCGTGTGGTCGCGCGCAAACAGGAACAATTCGGGTCAATCGTGCTGGATGACCGCATCTGGAACGATGTGCCCGATGATCTGGTGGCGCGCGCCATGCTGGACGGGGTGCGTGATCTGGGGTTGCGTCCCCAAGGGGCGGCGCTGCGCTTTGTGGCGCGGGTTGAACTGGCGCGTGCCGGTGGCGCCGATCTGCCGGATATGTCGCCCGAGGGTTTAATGGCCAGCATCGAGCATTGGTTGTTGCCAATGCTGACGGGCGTGCGCAATGCCGAAAGCTGGAAACGGTTCGATCTGCTGGCGCCGCTGAAAGCCGCGCTGACGTGGGACCAAATGCAGATGATCGACAGGATTGCCCCGGCGTCTTTCGTGACCCCTCTGGGGCACAAAATACCCATCGAATACGGACCGGATGGTCCTGAAATCTCACTGCGCCTGCAAGAGCTGTTTGGTGTGACGCAACACCCGACCAGCGCCGGGGTGGCATTGAAAATAACGTTGTTGTCCCCTGCCCGTCGGCCGGTGCAGGTGACGCGGGACTTGCCGGGGTTCTGGGCCGGATCATATGCGGACGTGCGCAAAGACATGCGCGCAAGCTATCCCAGACATCCATGGCCCGAAGACCCGACACAGGCCGAACCAACGGTTCGCGCAAAAAGACGCAAGCCCTAACGGTTAGCTCCGCAATGACGGCAAACCAATTCCGGTCGCGTCAAACCCGCCATCTGCTGCGATAATCTGCCCTGTGACGAAACTTGCCGCATCGCTGAGAAGAAATGTGATCACTGAGGCGACTTCGTCCTCCTGGCCATAGCGATTCAGCGGTATCGTATCGTGATAGGCGGCGCGTATGTCCGGTGTATGCACCGCCAATGCCAGTTTGGTATCAACCGGCCCCGGAGCAACGCCGTTGACCCGGATGCCTTTTTCGCCAAGTTCAACAGCCTGCTGCAATGTCAGATGCGCCAGCGCTGCCTTTGAGGTACCGTAGGCCACGCGCAAAGTGCTGGCCCGCAGCCCGGATATTGATGTGACATTGACCACAGAACCGCCCCCATCCTGCGCCAATAGCGGCGTAAAGGCCTGTGTCATCAGGAACGGGCCGTCAAGATTGGTCTCCATCACCCGACGCCAGCGCTCAAATGTTGTGCCCTCAATTGGACCAAAATCAGCCACACCCGCATTGTTCACCAACGCATCCAATGTGCCAAATTCGGCCATGGTTTGCACCTGCGCCTGTTCAACCTGCAAGGGATCAGACACATCGCAAATGATAGCGGTGGCGTTGTTAAGCCCGGCAGTCTCAGACAACAACACGTCGGCATCGCGATCCAGCAGAGCCACGCGCCAGCCTTGCTTTAGCAGCCCCTTGGCCGTTGCAAGACCAATCCCCCGCGCGGCACCTGTTACAAGAGCAGTTTTCACCCTGGATTCCCCTTTGATTCAAGAAGTTCGCCGCCAGTTTCCGTGAAAATTCTATTGCTTGTCAATCCGCTTAACCTGACCTGCGCCATTTGCTTGCTGTCACAGTAGATAGGTTGATATTTCAATGTAGAAACCGCAATTGGACCATTGCTGGTTTGGCTTTTCCCCAAAACATAGGTAAAAGTCATACCAATAAACAAAAAACGGCAGGTATGAACAAAATGACCAATGCATTGCAATCGGTATGGGAAGAGGTTCTCAGGCCGATGTTTCTGCGCCCAAAACGGGTACAAGTCGCGGCGTTATGCTATCGCGAAACAAAATCTGGCAAGGATGTCCTGCTGATTACCAGCCGCGACACCGGGCGCTGGATTGTTCCCAAAGGCTGGCCGATCAAAGGTTTGGATGGTCCCGAGGCCGCATTACGCGAAGCCTGGGAAGAGGCCGGCGTCAAGGACGCAAAGATCAATCCTGAATCGGTTGGGCAATACGAATATGTCAAAGGGCTGGATACTGGTGGCACCACAACAGTGTGCACGCAGGTCTATTTGACCAAGGTGACATCTCTTGAGGCTGAGTATCCCGAAGCAGACGAACGGTCACGCAAATGGGTTACACCCAAAGAGGCGGCGGACATGGTGCAAGAACCCGAACTGCAGGAAATTCTGCGCGCTTTATAACCACATGTGACGAAATACTCTGTTGCATGGTTCACAGCAAAACCTTAGGCGCGAACACAACAGGATTTTTTGGATAGAATCATGGCTCAAGCGCCTAAAGGCAGTCAGTGGAAAACCCTTGATACGGATCTGAACCGTATCGGGCAAATAGAATACGCCACAAATTTTGTGTCGCGCCCGCTGGTCGCTACCGGCATCGCGATGGCGTTCATATTTGTCGCGGCTTTGGCGGCCGCAATTTTCCTTGGTCAATCCCCCGGTGGTCTGATCGTCGTCGCGGCAACCGCGTTTGGCGCCTATATGGCGATCAATATCGGCGCGAATGACGTTGCCAATAATGTCGGCCCGGCAGTTGGAGCCAAAGCGCTGACCATGGGCGGCGCGATCCTGATTGCTGCGATATTTGAAAGTGCTGGTGCTTTGATTGCGGGCGGAGATGTCGTTTCGACTATTTCCAAGGGCATTATTGACCCCAGCGTGATGGCAACCACCGAGGTGTTCATCTGGGCAATGATGGCCGCGCTGATTTCGGCCGCGGTCTGGGTCAATCTGGCAACCTGGGTTGGCGCTCCGGTATCAACCACCCATTCCGTCGTTGGCGGGGTGATGGGTGCTGGTATCGCGGCGGCTGGATTTGCGGCTGTGAACTGGCCGACAATGGGAAAAATCGCCGCCAGTTGGGTGATTTCACCGTTGCTGGGTGGGGCCGTGGCAGCCGCGTTTCTGGCGTTTATCAAGGCGCGGATCATCTATCGCGACGACAAAAT